>NC_001263.1:2287500-2465000 GCF_000008565.1 Deinococcus radiodurans R1 = ATCC 13939 = DSM 20539
ATGGAAGGAAACGCCACCGAGCGGCAGCCGTTTTCGACGCCCAGGCGCAGGCTTTCGCGGTAAGCCCCGGCCAGCAGTTCAGCCTCGCCATGCTGACCGCCGCGCCAGATTGGGCCCACCGCATGAATGACGTACTTCACGCCCTGGCGTTCCAGATCGAAGGCGGGGGTGATGACGGCGGTGCCGGTGGGAGTGCCGCCGATGGGCCGAATGGCCTGGAGCAGGCGCGGCCCGGCGGCGCGGTGAATGACGCCGTCGACCCCGCCACCGCCCATCAGTTGTTTGTTGGCTGCCGTGACCACCGCGTCTACCGGCTGATGGGCAATGTCGCCTTGCACGAGTTCCAACGGCATCAGGACTCCACCACCTGTTGCAGGGCTTCGCGGGAAAGGGCGGTGCTGCGGACTGTGTCGGCCAGAGCGCGAGCTTGCTGCTCCTCGGGGGTCCAGTGTTCGGCAGCTTTCTGCGCGGCGCGTTCGGCCTGCTGCACGGCGAGGAGTTCGCTCACCGCGCGGTCGAGGTTGTCGTTGACGATGACGTAGCGGAAGTCATGGGCGGCCTGAATTTCGTCGCGGGCGCGGGTCAGGCGCTTTTCGATGCGCTCGGGGGTTTCGGTGGCGCGGCCCGTGAGACGGCGGCGCAACTCGGTGAGGCTCGGCGGCATGATGAACACGAGAATGGCCTGTTCGCCCATGCGGTCTTTGACCTGCATCGCGCCTTCGACCTCGATTTCCAGCACCACGTCTTGCCCCCGCTCCAGCGCCGCTTCGATGGGTTCGATGGGCGTACCGTAGTGGTTGCCGACGAACTGAGCGTGCTCCAGAAAGCCGTTTTGCTGCGCTTTGGCGAGGAACTCGGCGGGCGACACGAAGACGTAATCGCGGCCATTCACCTCGCCGGGGCGGGGTTCGCGGGTGGTCCAGGAGGTGGAATAGAACACGTCCTGCCCGGCCAGCCAGCGCTCACGCAGGGTGCCTTTGCCGACGCCCGACGCGCCGGTAACGACGATGAGGAGGCCACGTCCCTGCGGGGGTGTCCCGGCGGGGCGGTCTTGGGGTGCGGAAGCCATCATGCCCGCAGAATAGGCCACGGAGACGGCCTCATCGTCGGTCCTGGCGTCAGTCCCGGTGCCCCTCTCAGCGGCCCCGGTGGGTGCCTGGCTCTCCCCCATTCCCGGACCGCCCTTCCACTCGGCGCACCCCGTACTCGGCGCCGGCGAAATAGAGGCCACCCGGCGGCACGTTGGCTCCCGCCCGTGCCCGCTCGCGCGAGGCGAGGATGCCCTCAACTTCAGCGGCGCCCAGCTTGCCCTGACCGACCAGCAGCAGGGTGCCGACCAGACCGCGCACCATGTGGCGCAGGAAGCTTTCACCAGCGACATGGATGTCCCACAGCTCTCCCTGCGGCTGCACTTCTAATCGCAGCAGGTCGCGTACCGTCTGACGGTCCTCGCGGGTAGCGAAGGCAGCGAAATCGTGCAGGCCAATGAGCGACTGCGCGGCGCGATTCATCGCTTCGGCGTCCAGCGGCCCAGGAACATGCAGCGCCCGCCCCGCCCACAGCGGGTGCCTTTGCGGCGCGACCCACAGACGATAGACATAACGCCGCTCGGTGCAGGAAAAGCGGGCGTGGAAACCGGCGGGGGCGACTTCGGCGGAAAGCACCGACACCGAGGCAGGCAACCAGGCATTCAGGGCGCGGGGCAATTGGACGAGGGGCACTCGGAAAGTCGTCGGCACGTCCCAGTGCAGGGGCATTGCCTCGGCATGGACGCCCGCGTCGGTGCGGCCCGCAGAGACCGGGCGCAGGGCGCCTTCACCACCGAGAGCGTGCAGAGCCGTCTGCAAGGTTTCCTGCACGCTCACGGCGTTGCGCTGTTCCTGCCAGCCCGCGTAGTCGCGCCCGTCCCAGGCCACCGTCAGCCGCAGGCGCGTGAATCCGGGGGGCGGCGCATACAGGCGGGGCGGGTCGGCGTCCATGCGCGGCAGGGTAGCGCGGGGCGAGCGCCGGGGAGCAGCACGTCAATCCACCCATCCCCCCCATCGCAAATGAGAAAGCTGACCGAAAACTAAGAAAAAGGGCTTTGCATCCGCTATGCTGGCGAACGTGCCCCTGCTCTCAATTCGGTTGCAGATGAAGAGTTCGCCTTTCGCCCGGCCGGTGCTCGGACCTGTCACCGGGATTTTGCTGGCCGGCGCGCTGCTGCTGGGGGGTGCGGGGGCGGAAAGCTACCGGGTCAAACCCGGCGAGACGCTCTACCGCATCGCGCTGAACGCGGGCCTGAGCGAAGAAACCGTTCAGCAGGCCAACCCGGTGCTGCGCGGGGGCCACGCCCTGTACGCCGGGCAGATGCTGACCATTCCGCCCAAGCCGCTGCCGCCGGGCACCTTTCGCGTGCGTAAGGGCGAGGACCTGAAAAAGCTGGCCCAGCGCTTGGGCGTGAGCGAGGGCGACATTCGCCGGGACAACCCGCAGATCGACCGGCGCGGCAGCCTGAACGCCGGGCAGGTGTTGCGGCTGCCCGCCCGCCTGATCGCCGCGCAGCGGGCCGCCGAACAGGCAGCCCAGCAAAAAGCAGCCCAGCAAAAGGCCGCTCAGCAAAAGGCCGCTCAGGCCGCCGCCCGCCAGCAGGCCGCCGCGAAGAAGAGGGCGGCACAACTCGCCGCCGCCAAAAAACCCAAGCCCACCACCCACCGGGTCGAGATCGGCGACACCTTCTACAGCGTCGCGCGGCGCTACGGCATCAACCCCATCGCCCTACAGGAGTACAACCCGCGCCTGGCAGGGCAAACGCTGAACGTGGGCGCGGTGCTGAGCCTGGTCGCTCCCCCGCTACGTCCGGCACCTGTGGCCCCAGCCCGCCCGGCGCCGGTTCGTCTGGTGGTGGCCCGACCCGCACCTGCATCACCCACGCCCGCACCTACCGCACCCGCCCGGCCCGCCCCTGCGCGACCTGCTCCTGCGCGGCCTTCTCCTGCACAGCCTGCTCCTCCACGAGTGGCGCAGGCGACGCCCGAACATCATGCCCGCGTGGTGGTGCGGCAAACCAGCAGCCACAGTCTGTGGCAGTGGCCGCTGCCGGGCTACGGACGCATCACCAGCGACTTCGGGTGGCGGGTGCTGGACGGCGAACGCGAAAAACACCAGGGCATCGACGTAGCGGCCCCTCCCGGCACCCCGGTCATCGCGGCGCGCAGCGGGCGGGTCATTCAGGCGCACCTCGACGAGACCTACGGCTGGGGCTGGACAGTAGTAATTCAGCACCCCGACGGCTGGCAGACCCGCTACGCGCACCTCAGCCGTATCTCGGTGGAGGCCGGGCAACTCGTGCGCCAGGGCGAGCGCGTGGGCGCGGTGGGCAGCACGGGCCGCGTCACCGGGCCGCACCTGCACTTCGGGCTGTACCGCAACTGGGACCCTCACAACCCGCTGGCCTTCTACGCGGGCGGGCTGGACTGAGATGGAGACAGCGCCTCACACCGCTTGGCCTTCTACCGTGTGGTACGTGGAGCTGCGCGGCAAGGAGGCCGAGGCCACGCTGCGGCAGTGGCTGGAGCAGCTTCCCGGTCAGGCGGGGTTCGCGGGCGCCGAGCTGCTCGACAGCCCTGCGCAACCGGGCCTCGCGCTGGTGGCGAGCCACTGGAGCGGACCCCTGCCGGAGCTGACGCCGCCCGCTGGGGCCAAACACTGGACCTTCCGGGTGCTGGCGCAGCGCTAACACCTGAACCAACTCCACCTTAAGCCGGACGCGTAGGCGCGGCATCTCCCGCAGGATGGGAAAGATGCCGCGCCCCTTTCTGCCCGCCCTCTTCTCTTCCCGGCTGGTTAACGGAATGTTCGGACTGGTCGCGCTCGGCTGGGCGCTGGGAGCCTGGGTCGGTGAGCGCACGCTGCCGACCCTGCTGCTCGCCTACCTGCCTCCGCTGCTGTGGTTGCTGCCGGCGGGCCTCGCGCTGCTGTGGAGCGTGGGACGGCGCCGGGGACGTGGGCTGGCCCTCCTCACGCTGGGGCTGGCGGCCTGGGGCGCGGGCCTGCTGCACTGGCGGCCTCAAGCCGACGGCGAGTTGCGGGTGCTGACCTACAACGTGGCGCGGGGCAGTCAGGGAACAGCGGCGGCCCTGCTGTCCACCTTGCAGGCCAGCGACGCCGACCTGATTCTGTTGCAGGAAACGAATCTCCTCGACCCGGCAAAGGGGCTTGCCTTGCGTAGCGGTCTGAGTGGTTACGCGCTCACCCAGGGCCGCGAAGTCTGGACCCTCTCGCGCTGGCCGGTGCTGCGGCAGACCCAACACGCGGTGCCCGGCAGCACGCGCACTTTTGCCGAAACGTGGGTCAAGGGCCCGGACGGGCGCACGCTGCGGGTCGTCAATGCCCACCTCGGCACCGTGCTGATTACCAGTGCCCTACGCGGCGACACGGCAAAAGTGCGGCGCACCGCCCAGGCCCGGCGGGAACAGGTGGCACTGCTGTGCCGTATCGCGGCGCACGAGCCGGGGCCGGTGCTGCTCGGTGGCGACCTCAACACGCCGCCACGCGGACGGCTTTACCGGCGCTTGACCGGCTGCTTCGGCCCCGACGCCCATGACCGGGCCGGGCAAGGCCCCGGCTGGACCTTTCCTGGCCTGCTTCTGCGAATCGACCACCTGCTCGTCCGTGACCTGCGGCCCACCCGGGCGCGGGTGCTGAGCATGGCAGGCAGCGACCACCGGCCCCTGCTGGTGGAGTACCGCTGGGGCCGGTGAAGGAGGGCAAACTTATTGGGACGGGCCTATTCAGCCCACCGAATCGCGCAGCCAGCTCTGAAACTCGGGCGAGGCGCGGTCGAAGGGCAGGGCCACGATTTCGGGCACCTCGTAGGGGTGCAGCGACTTGATGCGGGCTTCGAGGGCCGGGTACTGCTCGCCCACCGTCTTGATGAGCAGCAGCGACTCGGGGTCTTCGGCGACTTCACCGTCCCAGCGGTAGATGCTCTGGATGCCCGGCAGGATATTGACGCACCCGGCGAGCCGCTCGGTCACCAGGGTGCGGGCCAGCTCCTGGGCGCGTTCCGGCGGAAGGGTGACGAGAACGACGAGTGACATGCGGGTCAGCATAGCGCGCAGCCGCCACTGGCCCGTTTGCCGAGCCTTACGGCAAGCGCCGCGAGTCGCAAGTTTCCGGCGGCGTACTCGGCGCCCCACTCGCGACCACTACGGTTTCCCCGACGCGCACAAAGCCCTGGCAGCGCGCCAGAATTTGCAAATACGCCGGGTCCTGCGCCGCCGCCTCGGCGTCCTTGAGCATGTGCAGGTCCGACTGCAAAGCGGCGACCCGGCCCCGCACCTGCTCGGTTTCCTGGGTCCAGGTCCAGCTGCGGTAGACGTTGTTGCCGATTTGAAAGGCCGCCTGCACGCTGCCGAGCAGCAGCAAGAGGCAGGTGATCATCATGGTGAGGGGCAAGCGCCGGAGCTGCCGCGAGCGCAGGCGCCACGTCTCCCGCCAGGTCCGGTGCGCAGAGGGAGCGGGGGAAGGTGAAGCGTCCATCGGAGCCGAGCATAGCAAGGGGAAGGATGAGGACCGGGAGTCCGCCGTGCCGCCCGCTCTGTCCGCCCCGTCAGCCGTGCAGCGCCGACAATGCCGCCCCGACCACCCCGGCGCTCTGACCGAGCTGGGCGCGGCGAATGGTGACGGGCGCGAAGCCCCCGGCGTACTCGTCGGCGGCCTGCTGCACGCCCTGGAAGAAGTAATCGCCCACCGCCGACACACCGCCGCCAATAACGAAGACCTCGGGGTCGATGACTTTTTGCAGGTCGGCGAGCGCGATGCCGATATGCCGCATGGCCTGGGTGACCACCCGGCGGGCGGCGGGGTGGCCCTGCTCGGCGAGGGCAAAAGCCTCGGCGGTAGACACCTCGCGGTTCAGGGCGTAGCTGGCATCCCGCGCAATGGCGGTGCCGCTCGCGACCGCTTCGAGCGCCCCGTCGAGCCCCGCGCCGCTCACCGGGCCACCGGGCTGCACGGTGACGTGCCCGAGTTCGCCCGCTACGCCGTGTCGCCCGCGCCACAGCCGGCCATGCAGGACCAGCCCCGCGCCGATGCCGGTGCTCACGGTCACGTAGATGCTGCTCTCGCTGCCCCGCGCCGCACCAAGATGGGCTTCAGCGAGCGCGGCGGCCTTGGCGTCGTTTTCCAGCACCAGGGTTTGCGCGGCGGTGAGGTGCAGCCGTTCCCGCAGGCCGTCTATGAGCGGCACGTCGGTGAAGCCGTAGATGTTGGGCGCGAACTTGACGCGGGTGCGCTCGGCATTCAGCGGGCCGGGCACGCCCACGCCGATGCTCTGGGCGCCCGGGTGAGCCGCCTGAAGTGCCCGCACCTGCGCCGCCACCGCGTCGAGCACCGCTTCCCAGCCGGTTTCGGGGGTGGGCTGCACCTGCCGCTCGATAAGTTCTTCGCCCCGCAGCACGCCGCAGGCGATTTTGGTGCCGCCCACATCCACGCCGATGCTCAGGGGGGCGGCGCCGCCGGAGACAGGCCGCGTCATGGTTCCCCCTGCGGCGGCTCGCCGGGCGCGGGGCTGGGGTCTTCCCCGAGCAGTTCTAGGGCCTCGTCCCACTGCACCAGCGGCACGTACAGGCCCACATCGCCGAGGTAGCCGCCGGTTTCGATCTCGATCACCGGGCTCGCCATCACCCACTGAAACGGCGTGCGAATCACGCTCACCACGCCGCCCTGCGACAGGGTGCGCCGCCAGCCCTCGGCGAGCAGGCGCGGCAGGGTATCGAGCCGCACCCAGGGGTCGCCCTGGTACAGCACCCGGTCTTCAAAACGGGTCATGCCGGGTTCGGGGAGTCCTGGCCGGGAACCAGCAGCCGCGACATGAGTTCGCGCAGTTCGGGCTCCAGCGGTTGGGGCCGCAGACCGCCCTCGCCCACGCGCACCTGCACCGTGCGCGAGTAGGCGCAGGGCTGGCCGTCGGCGACCATGCGGCACACCGTGGTCCACGACGTGTTGCCCAGGCGCTCGATCAGGGCCTCGACCCACACGTCCTGCCCCCAGCGGACCTCACGGCGGTAGTCGATTTCCTGGTGGGCGATCACCGAGCGGTCGAGGTGCGGCGGGATGCCCAGATCTTCCCAGACCAGCACGCGGGCGGTTTCGAAGTACTGCACGTACACGGCGTTGTTCAGGTGCCCCATGGTGTCGAGGTCGGCGTAGCGCATCTGGATGCGGTGGCGCAGCGCGCGGCTCCAGTCGAGGGCTTCGTACACCTCTTCGGGACGGGGACGAGAAGAAGCAGTCATGCCGGGTAGTGTAGGCGCCCGCCGCACGCCGGGAGTGACCCTGGTTCAGTCCTCTGAGAGTGACTGCCGGGGTGACTCCTGGCGTGCTTGCTGGGATGACGGTGACTGTGTGGGCCACGGCGAGTCTGGAGCGCCCGCCGGGAGCAGCGCGGCGGCCTCGGCGGGCGGCAGCGGACGGGCCAGCCAGTAGCCCTGCGCCTCGTCGCAGCCCATGCCGCACAGCAGGTCGTACTGCTCGGCGGTCTCCACGCCCTCGGCCACCACCCGCATCTGGAGGTTGTGGGCGAGGCGCACCATGACTTCGATGAACTGCTGCGAGGCAGCGAACTGCTCGGACGCGGCGCTGAGGTCCTGCAAGAACTCGCGGTCGATCTTGAGCAGGCCGAAGGGCAGGCTCTTGAGCATGCTCAGGCTGCTGTAGCCGGTGCCGAAATCGTCCATGGCGACCTTGACCCCGAGGGCCTGCAACTCGCGCAGCGTCTGCTTGGCGAGGCGCGGGTCGCGGTGCACCATGCTCTCGGTGAGTTCAAGGACCAGGCTGTGCCCCGGCAGGCCGTGCTGCTCCAGGCAGGCGCGCACCCCGGCGACGAAATCCGACTGCTCGAACTGCAACGCCGAGACGTTGACGGCCATCGTCAGGCCGCGCTCGGGCAACTGCCACGCCCGCGCCTGCCGGCAGGCCTCATCCAGTACCCAGCGCCCGAGTTCGAGAATCAGGCGGCTTTCCTCGGCGAGCGCGATAAAGCGGTCAGGGGGAATCATGCCGCGCTTGGGGTGCGGCCAGCGCACCAGGGCTTCGAACCCGCTCAGACGCTGGCCTGGCAGCAGAAATATGCCCTGGTAGTGCAGCTGCAACTGACCGTGCCGCACGGCGTGGCGCAGGTCCTGGCTGAGCATCCGCCTTTCCTCCTCCTCGGCGCTCATGTCGCCAGCAAAGGCGACGGCCATGTTGCGGCCCTGGGCTTTGGCCTGAAACAGCGCCAGATCGGCGCGTTTCTGGAGCAGTTCGACGTCGCCGCCGTCCTGCGGGGCCACCACGTAGCCGAGCGACACCGTAGGCACGACCAGTTCGGTGCCGCATACGCAAGGTTCGCGCAACTGTTGCAGCAGCCGCTCGGCCACCAGCCGCAGGTCGCCGGGGGACGCCAGATCGCTGAGCAGCATCACGAATTCGTCGCCGCTCAGCCGGCCCACGAGGTCGCCGGGCCGCACCGCCTCGCACAGGCGGCGGGCAAGTTCGGTAATGAGCAGGTCGCCCACCGCGTACCCGAAGCGGTCGTTGATCGCCTTGAGGTGGTCGATATCGGCCACGATCAGCCCCAGCGAGCGCCCCGGTGCCAGGAGGTCCAGCGCCTGCCGGGCACGCGTGTAGAAAAACGAGCGGTTGGCGAGCCCGGTGAGCTGGTCGTGCGAGGCCTGGCGACTGAGTTCCACCCGCGTCTCGCGCAGCGCCGAGGCCGCCTGGGCGCGCTCGTTCCGGCGCTTGCGCTGCAACTCGGCCTCGCGCCGCAGCACCTCGTAGCGAATCTGCTCGGCCAGCAGGCCCGCGCGCTGCTCGGCCAGCCGCGCCCGGTGCTGTTGCTCGAGCTCCCGCTGCTCCCGCAGACACCGCAGGGCCTGCGCCGGGTCACCGAGTTGCTCATACAGCCGCGACTGGCTGCCCCGCACCCGCGCGAGCAGCGGGGGCGTGTTCGCCAGCTCCTCGGCGCGGCCCAACCCCTCGCGGGCCTGAGCCAGGTCGCCGCGCACCAGGGCTGCTTCGCCCAGCACCCACGCGGCGGCGCCCGGCACGGTGTGCTCGAGGGGAGCCGCGAGGGCCTGTGCCTGCTCGGCGTGTCGGGGAGCCGCGAGGGCCTGTGCCTGCTCGGCGTGTCGCCGGCTGGCGTCCAGCTCCCCCAGCGCCAATTGGGTCAGCGCCTGCTGCAACTGAACCTGGGCTTCGAGCTGCGGGAGGCCCACCTCCTGGCACACCGCGAGGGCCTGCGCGGCCAGTTCCTGACTTTCAGCGTACTCGCCGAGCTGATGCAGCGTCCGCGCCAGCCCTACCTGCACCGCAGCGGTGACCGGGCGGGCCGCAGGCAGCTGTGCCAAGCCCGCGCGGTAGAAGAGCAGCGCCTGCGGATACTCCTCGAGCCGCTCCAGCAGGTCGCCGACCCGCCCCAGCAGCCGCCCCTGTCCGGGCGTGTCCCCCAGGGCGTGCAGCAGGTACAGGCTCCGGCGCAGCAGCCACGCCGCCTGCTTCACGTCGCCCTGACGGCCCCGCACCACGCCGAGCACCTCGAGGCAGCGGGCCTCCAGCGAGCGCAGGCCCAGGTCGTGGGCAAGGCGGCGCCCGGTTTCGGCGTGGTTGGCGGCGGCGCCGTCCTCCCCGAGCAGCACGGCGCAGCGTGAGAGCAGTTGCAGCGCGGTGGCCTGGGCCGCCAGTTCGGACGGCCCCGGGCAGGAGTCTGGGGCAGGCGACGCTGGAGAGGGGACCGCGGCGCTCAGGCCCGGCCACAGCGCCAGCACTTCGGCGTAGACCTCGGCGGGACGGGCAAGAATCTGCGTTTCGAGCACCTCCAACCGGGCCACCCGCTCCGCTCTCGGCCAGTTTGGACTCCCTTGGGACGTGGACACGCTGTCATGTTAGGAGATGTGCTCACACGAAAAGGTCATTTTTTTCACGTCATGGGGGGTAGAAACACCCCCTCCTGTGGGGGAGGTCCGCGCTAGACTTGCCCTTATGACTGCGCCGCTCACCACCGCCGAGATTCGCGAGAGGTACCTGTATTTCTTCGAAACCAAGGGGCATCTGCGCCTGCCCTCGCACTCCACCATTGCCCCCGACCCCACCACGCTCTTTACGGTCGCTGGGATGCAGCCCTTCAAGGAAAACTTCATGGGCGCGCCCGCCGTGTTCGATGGCCAACCCAGCAAGCGCGTCACCACCGCGCAAAAGTGCGTGCGCGTGGGCGACATCGAGAACGTGGGCCGCACCCGCCGCCACCTCTCGCTGTTCGAGATGATGGGCAACTTCTCCTTCGGGGACTACTTCAAGCGCGACGCGATTCACTGGGCCTGGGAGTTCCTGACCGGCCCGGAGTGGATGGGCATGGACAAGGACAAGATGTACGTCACCGTCTACAAGGACGACGACGAGGCGTTCGGCTACTGGACGCAGGACATCGGTTTGCCCGCCGAGCACATTCACCGCTTCGACGCCGACGAGAACTTCTGGCCCGCCAACGCGCCGCTCGAAGGCCCCAACGGGCCGTGTGGCCCCTGCTCGGAGATTTACTACGACCGTGGCGAGAACTACGGCGACGACACCTGGGGCGACTACTACCAGACCCGCGAGAGCGCCCGCTTTCTGGAGGTCTGGAACCTGGTGTTCCCGCAGTACGACCGCCAGGACTTGGACGCCAGCGGTCAGCCCGTGCTCAAGGACTTGCCTTTCAAGAACATCGACACCGGGATGGGCCTGGAGCGCGTCGCCAGCGTGGTGCAGGACGTGCCCGACTTCTATTCCAACGACGTGTTTAAGCCCATCGTCGAGCGGGTGGCCGAGCTGAGCGGCAAGCCTTACGAGGGCGAAACGAGCGTCTCGCACCGCGTGGTCGCCGAACACATCCGCTCGGTGAGCATGATCGTGGCCGACGGCACCGCCTTTTCCAACACGGGCCGGGGCTATACCGCCCGCAAAATCATGCGCCGCGCCATTCGTCACGGGTACATGCTGGGCCTGCGCGAGCCGCAGCTCTACCGGTTGGTCGAACTGGTGGTGGACAGCATGGGCGGCGCTTACCCCGAGTTGCAGCACAACCAGAGCCGGGTCGAAGCGAGCGTGAGGGCGGAAGAAGAGCAGTTCCTCAAGACGCTCGAAGGCGGCATCAAGCGCCTGGGCGGGCTGCTGAGCGGCATGGAAAAGGGCAGCACGCTGGTGGGCAAAGACGCCTTCGAGCTGTACGACACCTACGGCTTCCCGGTGGACCTGACCAAGGAAATCGCCGAGGAATACGGCGTGAGCGTGGACGAGGCCGGCTACGCCGAGAGCCTGGAACACGCGCAGGAAATCGCCCGCGCGGGCAGCAAGTACGGCAAGTCCGAACTGTTCGGCGGCCATCAGGAAGCGCTCGACGGCCTGCCCGCCACGCAGTTTGTCGGCTACGACCAGACCTCCGGGGACGGTCAGGTGCTGGCGCTGCTGAGCGGCGGCGAACGCCTGAGCCACCTGCCGGCGGGCAGCGAGGCCACCGTCGTTCTCTCGCAGACGCCCTTTTACGGCGAAGGCGGCGGCGAGGTGGGCGACACCGGGCGGCTGGAGTGGGACGGCGGGGCCGGTATCGTGCGCGACACCCAGAAGACTAAGCAGGGCGTGTTCCTGCACGACGTGCTGGTGGAGCAGGGTGAGCTGAAAGAAGGCACCCGCGTGCGCGGCGTAGTCAGCCCCGAGCGGGCGGCCATTCAGCGCCACCACACCGCCACCCACCTGCTGCATGCGGCACTCCGGGCGGTGCTGGGGGGCGGCGTGCAGCAAAAAGGCTCGCGGGTGGCTGCTGACCAACTCCGCTTCGACTTCTCGCACGGGGCCGCCATGAGCGCCGAGGAAATCGCCCAGGTCGAAACGCTGGTCAGCCGCTGGGTGAGTGCCAACTTCCCGGTGTCGTGGCGCGAAATGCCGATTGCCGAGGCGAAAGCTGCCGGTGCCACCGCGCTGTTCGGTGAGAAGTACGGCGACGTGGTGCGCGTGGTGCGGGTGGAAGGCGACGTGGACTTTGGCGGCCACGCGGTCTCCAGCATGGAGCTGTGCGGCGGGGCGCACGTCTCGCGTACCGGCGACATCGGCGCCTTCGTGATTGTCTCCGACGAGAACGTGGCGGCGGGCGTGCGGCGTATCGAAGCGCTGGCGGGCGAGCAGGCTACGGCGTGGCTGCGCGGGCGCCTGAACGCCTCGGCCAAGGCGGCGGCGCTGCTCAATACCTCGCCCGAGGGCCTGGAAGAGCGTGTCAGCGGCCTGCAGGGGCAACTCAAGGCCGCCGAGAAGGAAACGGCCCAGGCGCGCCGCCAACTCGCCGAAGCGCAGATGGGCGGGGGTGGCAGCGCGGCCCAGACCCGCGAATTGGGCGGCTTCAAGGTCGCCAGCCTGAAGCTCTCGGGCATCGAGGGCAACGAACTGCGCGGCGCCGCCGACAAACTGCTCGACCAGAGCGGCGCGGACCTCGTGGTGATCGCCTCCGACAAGGGCCTGGTCGTCAAGGCGACCAAGGACGCCGTGGCGAAGGGCGCGCACGCCGGACAACTGGTGAGCAAGCTCGCGGCGGCGGGCGGCGGCAAGGGCGGCGGACGCCCTGACATGGCGCAGGCGGGGATTACGGACGCGGCGGGCGCGTTGGGAGCGCTGGACACGGCGTTTTGAGCGTTGATGGTAGATAGGTGATGGATGATAGAAAAAGGCTGGGGCGTTGGCTCCAGCTTTTTTGTGGAGGGAGTGGTGGAAGAGTTCCTGAGCCAGCTGGACGACCTGGACGACGCCGTGTCCAGCGTCAGCCTGAGCGCGGCGCAGCTTACAGGCGACAACCTGCATCTCACTTTCCGACTCGCGGGCCAGACGTGGGACGGCACAGACATCACGCAAAGCTGGCAAGTGACCGCGCAGGGCGTCGCAGAACACCGCTTGAGTTTGGGCGAATGCGGCAGGTGGCCTGAACTGCTCTCTGCCTCCCCGCGTCTGCTGGTCGCACAGGCGCCGTGGCGGAAGCTGATGTTCTCCACCGCCCCGGCGGATGCAGCGGCTTTCCTTTCCGACCTCCGCGCCGTCCACGACGACGAGAAGTGGGACACCTTCGGCAAATACGGTCTGGGCGGGCAACTCGACTTGGGCTACGGCGTATTTGCCGACGGCCCCGCGCCCCTACTGGAGCTGTACCACCCAGTTTTGGAGGCGCACCGAATGCGGCCTAGTTGGCTGCCATCTGCCCCCCGGCCTACGCCGCCGCGTAAGTGCTTGCATCTGGGCGGCACGGTTTGGAAAGACGACCTGTATATGCTGGCACAGGCGTTTGTCGCCACCCAACAACCGCTCTAGCGATGAATCAGGCCACGTCCGTTACAGTGGCTCATGTCTGAAACTCAGCACTGGTTGGACGGCATCGTGGATATCTTGCGCGAGGCGTTGGAAGGCGGCGAGCCGGGGCAGGGCACCGCTTTCGTGGAAAATACGGGCGCTGACGGCGTGCGTTATGGGCTGTTGCCCACGCTCGCCCGGCTGAGCGCGGCCCAGGCCAGTCAGGAGGTGTACGGCACCAGCGTGGCGGGGCACGCCCGGCACACCGCTTTTCATTTGGAGGTGCTGATTCGCTGGGACCGCGACGGCGAGCGCGGGCCTTTCGACTGGAAAGGCAGTTTCTTGCCCATGCAGACCAGCGAAGAGGAGTGGCCGGCGGTGCAGCAGCGGCTGCGCGACGCTTACGAAGCCGTCGTCGCTTTTGAAGCCTCGCAGCGGAGTCAGGCCCCGAACGGCGACCTGAGCGGCAGCTTTGCGGGCGCGGCGGCCCACGCGGCGTACCATCTGGGCGCCATCCGGCAGCTGATCAAAGTGGTGGCCTAACGCTCAAGCTCCTTTCCCAGCACCCGGAAAAACTCCGCCACATGCCAGCCGTCGCACGCCGCGTGGTTCGCCTGCACCGCCAGCGGCAACGTGACCTGCCCGGCCTCCTCACTGAAGCGCCCCGCCGTGAACACCGGCAGCAGGTAGTCGCGCCCGTAGTCCAGATTGAACGCTGCAAAGTCCAGCCAGGGCGCAATGGACAGGTTGACCACGTGCGCCGGGGCCGGGCCTTTGGGGAAGAAGGCGGGGTCGTCGCCGTAGCGTTCTACGTCCGCCCGGTACTGCGTCAGAAAGTCTGCGAAATCGGGTGAATAGTCCGTCCAGAGCACTGAAAATGTCCCAGTAGACGGGTGAAAGACCGTGTAGGCCGGGCACACCTCGTCCCAGTACCCCGGCACGCCGCCTTGCTCGGTCATCCGTAGGGCAGGCAGCCGGTTGACCGTGCGGCAGACGGCATGAATCAGCGCCGGGGCGAAGGGCCGCCCGGAGCGGCGCAGCGCCGTCACGTCTACCCGCTGCGTGACCGAGTAGCTGCACGGGTTGCGGCGGTAGTGCGCGTAAGCCTCGCGGCGCGGCCAGTCGGCGGGAAAGGGGCAGAAGATCATGGGTTGAGGGTAACGGTTCACCTTTTGATGGTGGGGATAATAAAAAATCCGCCCTCTCGGACGGTGATAGAAAAACAATAACGCGGTATGCAGCCTGTGTCAAATTTATGCTGAGGCCCAGAAAAGGCACGTCCAGAACGATGTTCTTTCTCCACACACAAGCACGCCATACATTGCTCTACCGTCTTCCACGTAATAGCGCCCCCAAACCCAGCAGGAGCAACACCACCCCGGTCCCCTGCAAGACGCCTGACAGTCCCAGCGCTGGCAGCGTCGCCGTCGCCAGCCCCAAACCCAACGGCGCGGCCCCAGCCAACAGGCTCGACACTGCGCCGAGCACGGCGCCGCGGCTCGTGGCAGGAGCCCCTTCCTGCAATTGCGTCATGGCCGCGATGGAGGCCACCGCCACCGCTGAGCCGCCCAGCAGTAACAGACCCGCGCTGACCGGCAACGTGCCCGCGACGCTCAGGCCCAGGCGAACCGCGCCCGCCACCAGGACCGCGAGCCCCAGCCCGGCCAGGCCACGGGGCCGCACCCCCAGCAGCGCCAGCCCGCCCCCGAGCACGAACCCGGCACCGAAGGCGGCCTCTAACGCCCCCAGCGCCTGCGGACCCAGCTGCAACTGGTCATGCACCAGCGACGGAAGCAGCGCCGGCATGGGCGCGGCGAAGGTAATGAAGGCGCACACCAGCACCACCAGTTGCCGCAGGTCCAGCGATAGCTGACACCACAGCTCGCTGAGGCTGGAGCGAGGGATGCCGGGCGACGTAGGCACCACTACCCGCGCCGGCCAGCGGGTCAGCGGCACCAGCAGGAAACACAGCAGATACGCGAACAGACCCACCGTCGCCGCCGCGCCCACGCCCCAGCTGGCGAGCACGCCGCCGAGCAGCGCCCCACCGATGCTGCCGGCACTCATCAGCAACTGGTGCAGGGCATTGATGCGGCCAAGTTCTCCTTCCCCCGCGAGTTCGGGCAAGGAAGCGAGAAAAGCAGGTTCGTCAAAAGTCAGGGCCACATTCAGCAGCACGCCCGCCAGGAGCAGCGGCACGGTCAGCGCTGCGGCTGTTCCTTCCGCGAGCCACACCACCCCGCCCAGCACGCCCGCGCAGGCGAGCGGCGCCAGGATCAAGATGCCTTTGCGGTCCACCCGGTCGGCCAGTCGGCCCGCCGGCACACCCAGGAGTAACACCGGCAGGGCGAAAAGGGCACCGGCCAGCGCCAGCAGGCGGTCATCGCCTCCCCCGGCCTTCAGCGTCCACAGCGCCGCCACGCTGTATGCCGCGCTGCCCATCACTCCCAAGCACTGAGCAGCAAGCAAAAGAGGCAGCGGCGTCACTACGTCCAGAGTCCGGCGAACTGTCGTCATGCCAGCAGCGTGGGGCTAGGCTACTGGAAATGTCAGATTCCTTTTCCACTAGCTCGCCCGCACCGGCTTGCTCAAGCGAGTGCGAGTGCCTGACCGTGACCGACGCTCGGCAGGCCGCCGCCATGATTCACCCCGAGTTCAGCCCCCTGATGGACGCCCTGACTGGACGCGAAGCGAGCGTGGGTGCCCTGGCACGCGAGCTGGACTGGCCGCTGGACACTGCCCACTACCGGGTCAAGAAACTGCTGCGGCTTGGACTGCTGCGCGTGGTGCGCGAGGAAAAACGGGCCGGACGCCCGGTCAAGGTCTACCGCGCGGTGGCCGACGCCTTTTTTCTGCCCTACTCGTCGTTTACCCACGCCACGCTGGAAGAGAAGTTCCTGCGCCACGAACTGCAGGTGGCCCGCTCGCTGGTCCGCAGCTACGTGCGGTTGCTGCACGACACGTTCCCACAGCCCGGCACCCTCGGCCCTTACCTCTTCCGCGACGAGGCCGGGCACCTGCAAGAAGACCTCGCCGCAGCGCCGGGAAAGCTGCTGGACCTCGCTGCCGCCTTTCCCACGACCACCGAACACCTGCGTTCCTTGACGCTGACCGACGCCGAAGCCCGGCACCTCCGCGACGTTCTGGACGCCCTGGCGGCAGAGTTTCCCCGACGCCGCGCCGGGCAGCCACTCACGCACATGCTGCGGCTGTGGCTCGTTCCCGCCCGCGAGGAGGACTGGCAGTAGGGCAGCAATAAAAAATCCGCCCTCTCGGACGGTGATAAAAAGAGAATAACGCGGTATGCATCCCTTGTCAACTCCATGCGCGGGACTAGAAAAAGCTCGTCTGTGGCGGCCTTTACGCCGGGTCTTTCTCCCGCAGCAATTCACCTACCTGCGCCCCGGCCAGCCGCCGCTGCACGTAGTCGAGGTCGCGCTGCACGTCGCGGCGCAGGGCACGGGCGTCCTTCAGTTCCTTTTCGGCGGCGGTAATGCGTGTACTCAGCACCGTGAGCTGGCTGCTCAGGTCGCTTTCCAGGGTGTGCAGCGCTTCCTGGGTAAGCACCTGCCGCCCGTCGGGGTCGCTCTCCTGCGGGTGGGTGGAAATCGCCTGAATGGTGCCCAGGCTCAGGCCCAGCGCGCGCATCCGGCGAATGCGTTCCAAGCGCTGCACGTCGGCTTCCGAATACATACGGTAGCGGCTGTCGGTGCGCTCCGGCGTGACCAGCCCAAGTTCCTCATAGTACTTTAGGGTCCGCAGCGTCAGGCCCAGCCGGGCGGCCACTTCACCCACCTTGTAGCGGGCCGGTTCGGTCATGATGGTCATATTCTAGAGCCTTTGACAAAAAGATGGCACAGCTTTTTGGCGAGCGGAGCGAGTACAAAACAAGGAGCAGAACGGAGAATGGAGCGGGTGGCGGTGCTGTTCCGACGCACGCGTCATTCGGAGAACTGCTCTAGAGGTTCTCCAGCAAAATCAGCGGACTCCTGACATCTCCGGAGTCCGCTGAGGGATAAGTAAAGTCGAGAAAGGAAACTCAGTGAACGTGCGGGTCGCTCGCCCGCGCCGCGTCAATCTGCCGGGCCGCCAGCGCCGTGATGACCAGGCCCAGCGCCACCGCGCCCGCGCCGAAGCCGTAGGGCATCTTGCCGCCGAGGTGCTCGGCAATCAAGCCGCTGCTCACCGGGGCCGCCGCCGCACCGAGCCAGCGCAGAAAGTTGTAGGCGCTCGTGGCGGTGGGCCGGGGCATGTGACTGACTTCCACGCTCAGGGTGGTCAGGGTGGCGTTCATCAGCCCGAACAGCACGCCGCTCAGCACGACCAGACCGACCTTGACGCCCACCGCGAAGGGTGCAAAGCCCAGCAGCGCGAAAATGATGGTCAGGCCCGCCAGCGCACCCATCACCACGTTGCTCGCCTTGACGCGGCGCAGCAGCACTTCGGCCAGCTTGGTGCTGCCCAGGCCGAGCAAAATGCCCCAGCCGAAGAACATCAGGCCCAGGTTCAGGGTGCTGAGGTGGAGGAACAGCGGGGTGTAACCGAGCAGCAGGAAGAAACCGAAGTAGTACAGCAACCCGGTCAGGCCCACCGCCAGAAAGGCCGGGCGAGTGTAAGCGCGGAACACGTCACCGATGGGCCGGGGCGGCTCCTTGCTCTCAGGCACCTTGACGAAGGCGGCCACCGAGGCGAGGGCGAGCAGCATCAGCGTGGCGGCCCCGAAAAAGGGAAAGCGCCAACTGTGCGAGCCGAGCACGCCGCCGAGCAGCGGCCCCATGCTCATGCCCAGGCCGATGGCGGCTTCGTAGCGCATGATGGCTTTTTCGGCGTGCCCGATCAGCGCCAGCAGCAGCACCAGCGCGGTGGGCGTGAACAGGGCGCTCCCCAGACCCCAGCCCCCACGGAAGACGGCGAGCGCTGGAATAGACCCGCTCAGCCCGCAGGCGGCAGCGAACAGCGCGATGAGACCCAGGCCGATCAGCGCGACCCGCTTGCGCCCCAGCTTGGCCCCGATGTTGCCAGCAAACAGGGTCATGACGGCCATGACACCGAGGTAGGAGGTGAACAGCAATTCGACCTGGGTGGGCGTGGCCCCGAGCTGGCGCCCGATTTCCGGCAGGATGGGGTCCACCACCCCGACGCCCATGAAGGCGATGAGGCAGGCCGCCGTGACCGCCCACGACGCGACGTTGCGCCGACTGGCCTCCGACGGATCGAGGGCCACCTCGCCAGGCAGAGAAGAAGCAGAAGCAGACATAACCCAAACGTACACGTACAGGTTTAGGACGTTTGTGATCTGGCTTTCGTGTTGTTCCTCTGCGGGAAGTAACGGAATCTGCTAGAATGTCAGGTCTATGTCTCTCCCCTCGCCGTGAGGGAGGAGCCCCCTCGGCGGAATGCGCGAGACGCCGCGCAAACCGACACCGTAAAGGAGCGTCTAAAAATGCATAAAGTCGCCATCGTGGGCCGGCCCAACGTCGGCAAATCCAGCCTGTTCAACCGTCTCATTGGCCGGCGCGAAGCCGTGGTCGCCGACTTTCCCGGCGTGACCCGCGACGCCAAGGAAGGGCTGATGCTCTACCACAACCACCGCATCACCCTGATCGACACCGGCGGGCTGTGGAGCGGGGACGAGTGGGAACAGGCCATTCGTGAAAAGGCCGAGTGGGCGATGGAAGGTGCCCAGGCCGTCATCTTCGTTCTCGACCCGCGCGAGGGGCTCTCCGCCGCCGACTACGAGGTGGCCGACTGGTTGCGCCGCCTCGGCAAGCCGGTAATTGTCACCGCCAACAAAATCGACAGCCAGAAGCACGAGCCGTACCTCGCCGAGCTGTGGGGCCTGGGTTTCGGCGACCCGGTGGCGATCAGCGCCGAGCACGCCCGCGGCTTAGACGACCTGATGGACCGCGTGATGAAGTACCTGCCCGAGGACGACGAGGACGTGCCGGACATCGCGCCCATCCGCATTTCGCTCATCGGGCGGCCCAACGTGGGCAAGTCGAGCCTGCTCAACGCGATTACGCAGTCTGACCGCGCCATCGTGGCCGATCTGCCGGGCACCACCCGCGACTCGCTGGACGTGGAGTGGGACTACGGCGGGCAGCGCTTCGTGCTGGTGGACACGGCGGGCATTCGCAAAAAGCCCGACACCGCCATCGAGGACTTTGCCATTCAGCGCTCGCAGGCGGCCATCGAGCGCAGCGACGTGATCTGGCTGGTGGTCAACGCCACCGACATCGGCGACCACGAACTCAAGCTGGCGAACCTTGCCTATGACAGCGGCAAGCCAGTCATCGTGGTGGTCAACAAGTGGGACCTCGTGCCCGACGCCGAGCTCAAGAGCACCGAAAAAGACCTCAACCAGAAGCTGCACCACATCAGCTTCGCGCCGCGCGTCTACACCTCGGCCATCAACGACTACGGCATCCACGACATGCTCGCCGAGGCGATGAAGCTCTACGAGAAGTGGCAGTCGCGCATCGGCACCAGCGAACTCAACCGCTGGCTGGAAGTCTGGCAGATGAAGCAGCGCGTGCCGAACTTCCACGGCAAGCCGCTGAGGATGTACTTCATGACCCAGGTGGAAACCGCGCCGCCCACCTTCGCCATCTTCTGCAACCGCGCCGACTTCGTGACCCGCGCCTACGAGGGCTTCTTGCAAAACCGCATCCGCGAAGACCTCGAACTCGCTGGTGTGCCGGTGCGCCTGAAGTGGAAGGAAAAAGGGCCTTACAAGAAGGGCGAAGCGGACGAGGACTAACCCGCCGCGCCCAAAAGAAGGAGACGACCTGCTGCTGGGGCCGTCTCCTCTCTTCTTGTTCAGTGGACCAGTTTGTCTTCCAGCAGTTTCAACACGCTGGCCGGCAAGCCCTGCCGAAACGGGTTGAAGTCCTGACCGCCCAGCACCGCCTGAACGGTCGTCTGTCCGCCGGGCACCTGAAAGGCAAGGCGATAAAACACCCGGTCCGGCAGCCCCTCGTCGCGGGCCAGACGACTGCTCGCCAGTTGCAGGGCCGCGCGGCGCTCAAGCTGGGCGCGGGCGGCGGCCAACTGACGCTCGCCGGACGGTCCCAGAGCCGCGTGCAGGACGGCGAGGCTCGCCTGCGCGGCGGCTGGGGTCAGCGCCGGAAGGGACCGCAGGCGCACGAGTTCCCGGCTCAGGTCAGTGGGTTGGGCCACGTCGAAACTGCTCAGCCGCGCCGCGTCGCGCAGGGCACTGACCGTGACGAGCAGCTCGAAGGTGGGGTTGTCCCATTTGGGTTGGGAGGGTGTCGTCATTTTCGGCATTGGCTGGGGCGCCGCCTGCGACGGAATCGTGTGCGGTGAGAGCGGCGAACCGGGGCCGACCTTGATGGCCAGCGACCCGGAAAAGGCCACGAGCGCCGCGAGCGCGGTGGCTGTCACTGAACTGCGGGAAGAGCTGAACATTCGGACTCCTTTGGAGGCTCCTCCTTCTAAAAACATACGGAGCGCCATACCTCCCCATTCTCACGCCGCAGCTTGACGGCGGTCTGAACGCGGGACCTCTGAAAAAGGGGCGCCCGCCGCAGCAGACGCCCCTAAAAAGATCTAAAGCTCAGAGAGCCAAATTCAGGGAGCCAGACGCTTGGCGCGCAGTGCCGGGGTTTCTTCCGGGCGCTGAACCGGGCCCTGCACGGGGCGCATGTGGTTGACCTTGCGGGCGGCGCGGGGCTGCTCGGTGGAGAGCTGGCCGACGCGGTCGTACCACTTGTAGCCTTCGACGCTCACGCCGTTCTGGCGGGCGGCGTCGATGACCTGACGGTAGCCCTGGTGGGCCAGATCGGCGGCGGCGCGGTAGTTGCGGGCCTGGTAAGCGTTCAGCGCCGAGGCGAAGGTCCGGTCGGCCTGCTGCGCGGCGCTGCGCATTTCAGGCACCTTGGCCGAGTTGCGCACGAGCTGCAAGATCGCGTTGCTGTTGGTGAGGTAGGCGGCGGTCAGGTAACGGTACTGCGCGTCGAGGTTGAACTGCCCGAAGGTCTTGGACAGGTTGTTGTAGCTCATGACGCTGTGGACTTCGTCGCCCACGTTCACGAAGTTGGTGGGGCCACTGGGGCCGAAGTCCTCGTAACGCTCGCTGTCGTAGCCGTCGTGGGGGTGCGACTGGCTGAGGTGGTGGCCCGACTCGTGCACCGCGGTGTCGGTAAAGCCGTAGCCCGCCTTGTTCAGCGCCGGGGTCAGGAAGTCGAGCGTCATGGTCTGGGTGCCGGTCACGCCGTCGCTGATCGCCTGACCGAGCAGCCCCTGGTTGGGCGTCTTGGCGTTGGTGTCGTTGAACAGGTAATTGGTGAGCTGATACTGCCCTGGCGTGGCCTGGTTGCGCTGACGGATTTCGGCCTGCGCGAGCTGGAAGAACTGTTCGCCCTCGGCGTCGGCGTAGTCGGGCGAGCAGGCGTCGTCGGTGGGCAGCGGGAAAAAGC
The DNA here is from genome assembly GCF_000008565.1 of Deinococcus radiodurans R1 = ATCC 13939 = DSM 20539. Classification (GTDB taxonomy): domain Bacteria; phylum Deinococcota; class Deinococci; order Deinococcales; family Deinococcaceae; genus Deinococcus; species Deinococcus radiodurans. The sequence continues at coordinate 2,309,262 of NC_001263.1, forward strand.
ACTTGTAGGCGTCGGCCACGTCGCCACTCAGCGGCGTTTCGCGCACGCTGGCCGTCCACTTGATAAAGGGGTTGAGGACGCTCAGGCGCTCGCGCACCACAGCGGGGTTGACCACGCGAGCACTCGCGGGGGCGTCGGGGCCCTGCTCCAGCGCGAGGTCCACATTGATCTGCTCGGGCATGTCGGGCGGGGTCAGCGCCGCGCGGTACAGGGCGCTGGGGGTAAACAGCAGGTCGATGGCGGTGTAGCGCACGACCTGACCGAGGTCGGCGGTGATCTTCTGGCCGTAAGCCGCGCTGGCCTTGCGGGTGCCGTATTCCCAGATGGGCGGCATGCGCTTGTCGGGAACATCGTCGCCGTCGAGGTCAGCGTCGCTGATGTTCCAGGCGTTGGTCCAGTAGTCGGGGTTGGCCGACTGGTCGTAGAACCAGAGGCGGCGGGCGCTGGCCTGATCCTCGCTGGGGGTGCCGCCCCAGGCGACGGTGCGGCGGCTGCTGCGCTGCCCGAAGTCGACCCCGGTGTCGGACTCCACCGACTCGGGGCGCTCGTGCGAGTAGCTGTGGAACTTGAAGTCGGGCCGGCCGTACCAGTTGATCAGGAACACGGTGTGCTGGGTGGGGTCGATGCCCAGTTTGCCCGCGTTGTCGCCCAGCCACTTCTCGACAGCGAGGCCGTCCACTTCCCAGTTGCCGGTGATCTCACGGGCAATGTTACCGGCGGGCTCGGGGCAGGCGTAGAGCGGCGTGAGGTCGCCGGGCTTGCGGTCCAGCACCTTGAGGACCTTCTGGGTGTCCGCCGACTGGCAGTTGTAGGCCGCCGCCGAGATGTTGAGGTAGGTCAGCCCGTCTTTCTGCACCGACTCTTCCTTGCCGCTGCTCGCCAGGAAAGCGAAGAACTCGTCCTCAAAGCTCTTGGGCGCCGTGACGTAGTTGTAGTCGAAGGTGAAGTTGTTGCCGCTCAGCTCGTTGTTGCCGTAGAAGCTGGGGTAACGGTTGATGGTCTTGTAGGTCGCGGGCAGTTCCTGACGCAGGCTGCTGAAGTTCAGGTCGCGCGCCCCCGTCACCTGGCCGGGCGAGGTGGCCGCGTAGCCGATGTTGACGATGTTGACCTTGAGCTTTTGCTCGATGGTGCCGAGTTCGCCGGGCTGGAGCGTGCTGAGCTGCCCGAACGACGAGGGGTCGAGCTTCTCGGGCTGGGGCTTGGGCTGCGGTTGGGTGTCGGTGTTTCCGCAGGCAGCGAGCAAACTGGCGCCGAGCAGCGCGATTCCCAGTGCTTTGACTTTCATGGGGTCTCCTTGAAAAACGGGCAATGCAGAACAGGACAGGAACGAAGACTCGGGCTCCGTGAGCAAAAGATGTAGAGAGCTTGAGCGGCAGAATAGCAAACGCCAGGGGCGGCCAGGAAAAGCATCTTCCCTCAGCCGCCCGCAAGAGTTGCCGTATTCAGACAACTCATGTTCCCGTTGTGATGTCGCGCTCAGCCCAGCCGCGCGTACTCCGCCGCGACCTGCGCCGCCGCCGCCGCGTTGTGGCGGACTAGAGCGATGTTCGTCTCCAGGCTGCGGCCCCCGGTGAGTTCCACGATGCGGCCCAGCAGGTACGGCGTGGTGTCCTTGCCGCTCAGCCCAAGCGCGGCCATGTCCGCCAGCGCCCGCGTGATGTGGGTTTCCATCTCCTCGGCGGGAATCTCGGCGGTTTCGGGCACCGGATTGGCGAGCAGGACGCCGCCGGTCAGGCCCAGGTCCCACTTCACCTTCAGCACGCGGGCGGCCTCGGCGGGGGTCTGGACCGTGAGCGGCGAGCTGAAGCCGCTGCGGCGCGAGTAGAAGGCAGGAAACTCATCGGCGCCGAGGGTGATGGCGGGCACGCCCTGCGTTTCCAGCACTTCCAGCGTCAGGCCAATGTCCAGAATGCTCTTGACCCCGGCGCTCACCACGCACACGTCGGTGCGGGCGAGTTCGAGCAGGTCGGCGCTGATGTCCATCGTCTCGCCCGCGCCCCGGTGCACGCCGCCGGTGCCACCCGTTGCAAAGACGCGAATCCCGGCGAGCGCGGCAATCCGCATGGTGGAGGCCACCGTCGTCGCCCCGTGGCCCCCGAGCGCCACCGTCACCGGCAGGTCGCGGGTGCTGATTTTCTGCACCGCCTTGTCGGTGGCGAGCAGCTCCAACTCGTCGGCACTCAGCCCCACCTTGAGCCGCCCGCCGAGCACAGCGATAGTCGCGGGCACGGCGCCGTTGTCGCGCACGATTTGCTCCACGCCCCGCGCCATCTCCACGTTTTGCGGGTAGGGCATCCCGTGGCTGATGATGGTGCTTTCGAGCGCCACCACCGGGCGGCCCTGCGAGAGCGCGGCGGCGACTTCGGGCTGAAGGTCGAGGTAAGAATGGAGGCGGTCATTGCTGGGTTTGCTGGTCATGGGATTCCTTCCTTTGGTGCAGAGCTGATGGTGCAGGGCTGGTGATTCAAGATTGGGCGAGGCGGGCCTGAATGGCCGCTCGTGAGAGGTCAGGGACGACGGTGAGCGGGCTTTCCACCGTCAGCGCGGCGGCGGCGTGACCCTCGCGGGCGGCGTGAAGCGGGGTGAGGCCCGCCACCAGCCCGGCGAGAAAGGCGGCGAGCATGGCGTCTCCGGCGCCGGTCACGTCCACCACGGCGGCGGGGAGGGCGGGCAACTCGTGACTCTCGTCGGGCAGGCTGAGCACGCTGCCGCGCTCGCCCCGGCGCACCCAGACGAGTTCGGCGCCCAGCGCGTGCAGTTCCAGCGCCGCTTCCCGAATGGCCGCCGGGCTATCGGCCACCTCACGTCCCACCAGGGCAGCGAGTTCGGCGAGGTTGGGGGTCACGGCGTAGGGCACGTGCCCGGCAGCGAGCGCGGGGCGCAGGCGGGCCGCTTTGGGCACGCTGACCGGCTCGTAGACCACCCGCACGCCGGTTTCGGCGGCGAGGGCGAGCAGCGTGGGCAGGGTATCTGCGGGCAGGTTGCCGTCGGCCACCACCCACGCGGCGCCGCGTAAGGAGGCCCGCAGGCCGCGCAGGGCCGCCGGGGTCAGGTGCTCCATCACGTCCATCGCCGCCACCGCGAGCAGCAACTCGCCACCCGCGCCGAGCACCGCCGTATAGCTGCCGGTCGCCGCGCCGGACACCCGCAGCACGCCCGACACGTCCACCCCCGCCGCCTCCGTCTCGCGCAGCAGGACGTCGCCCAGGCTGTCGGGCCCCACCGCCGACACCAGCGCGGCCGACACCCCCAGCCGCGCCAGATTCTCGGCCACGTTGCGCGCCACGCCGCCGGGCGACTGGCTGGTCACGCCGGGGTTGCTGGTGCCGGGGACCGCCTCGCCCCGCACGCGCGCCTTGAGGTCCATGTTGGCCCCGCCGACCACCACCACCTTCTGCGGCGCCTCACCGGCCAGCACGTACCCGCGCCCGAGCAGCGCCCCTTTTTTCAGCAGGTTGCTGACATGCACGTTCACCGCCGCCCGCGTCGTGCCGAGCTGCCGGGCAAGCTCTTCCGGGGTGGCGAGCGGCGCGGCGCGAATCAGGTCGAGCAGCTCACGCTCGCGCGGGGTCAGGTCCATACTTAGTAGAGTAAGTTGATTTAGTCGAATAAGCAAGGGCCGGCTTTCATCTGCCTGCTCTACGCTCGCCGGATGATGTGGTCCGCTTTTCTTCCCGTCCTGGCGCTGCTGGGCACGCCGACCCCTCCCGAAACGGTCCTTCCCGCGCGGGCCGGACAGACCGCCACCCTGCGCGTGGACCTCGGCACCCGCGAACTGCTGCTCAACCGCGAGGCGCCCAACCTGCTGACCCTGCGGACGCCGTGGGGACAGGTGCAGACCCGGCCCAGCGGCACCCCGCACCGCGACCCCGCCTACGCCGGATACTTCGGGCAGGTGCGGCCCGCGCTGCTCAAAGTCAAGGTGCCGGCGGCGACCAAACCGGGCCGCTACGCCGCGCACCTCACCGCCGACCTGTTCGTGTGCGACACCGGCGACAAGCTCTGTACCCGCCGCACCCTCAAGCTGCCGGTGCAGGTGCAGGTGGGCAACGGGGCCCGCCCCGGCACGCTGACGCTGAAAGACGAACACCTGCGCCCGTCTAGGCTGCGGTTCTAGAGCAGTTCTCTGAATTACGCGTGTGTCGGCAGCAGCAACGCCACCCGCTCCATTCTTCGTTCTGCTCCATGTTTTGTACTCGCTTCGCTCGCCAAAAAGCTGTGCCATCTTTTTGTCAAAGGCCCTGAACTTTGGCCAGACGACGGCTGGCACTCCGCTGACCATCCGGGGCAAAGCGTTCGCTACACTGAGCCATGAAGCCCGAAGAGAGGAACCCGGCTGACGCGGCGCGCTCCCACGCGGTTCGGCACCTGACTGTGCACGGGGCCTGGCAGGGCAAGGTGGGCGACCCCCAGCGCATCTTTGAAGGCACGGTGACGGCCTCGGACCACCCCGCGCTGAGCAGCGGCGAGCGCGTCACGGTGCGCTACCAGATGGACGCGGGGCGGGTGCCCGGCGCCAGCGAACACGGCCATTACGTCCTGAGCAGCGACGCCGGCAGCTCTCTGCTCGTCAGCTTCACCTGTCGTTCGGCGGCCACCACCGGCAAGCAGGGCACCGACGATACCCGGCCCGCCGACTGGCAGGCGGTCGTTCAGCCGGAATAAGGGCAAGCAGCCTATAGAAAAAGGGAAAAGGCCCGTCGCCTCTCCCCCACTTTTTTTCTAGGTCTGAAGCATTTGACAGAAAAGACCCCCCTCACCCCTGCCTTCGGCAGGCCCTCTCCCACAAGGGTAGAGGCTCAAAAACGCAAAACATTAGTTACAGGTCGCGCCGGCTCAAACGCCACATTGCCGCCCCTACGGCAAGCAGGGTGAGGACCGCCGCCCAGACCACCAGCCCGGTCGCCACCGGCTCGCTGCCGAACACCGGGTTAGGTACGCCGCGCCCCGCCTGACGGAGCAGGTCGGGTTGCAGGTGGTAGCTCGCGCCCAGCCACAGCGCGTTGGTGGGCATCAAAACGTTGGCGACGCGGCCCAGCGTGGACACGGTGGGGTTGTTGGAAATGCTCCCGATGAGGCTCAGGATGCCGCCGCTCGACCCCACGCCGTAGAGCACAAAGACGCCGATGCCGTTGGCGAGGGTGGAAAACAGCGTGCTGCCGAGCACCGTCAGCCCGGTGAGCAGCGCCATCGCCAGTTCGATGAGCGCCAGCGCGGGCCAGATTTCGGGCGGGGTGTAGCCGGTAATGAGGTACACGCCGCCGAGCAGTCCCGCCGAGAGGAGCGCCACATACGCCATGTTGACGAGTGCAAAGCCCAGCCAGCGCCCCGCCACCAGCCCGGCGCGGCTGACCGGGCGGGCGAGGACGCTCTGCATCACGCCGCTTTCGATGTCGCCACTTACCGCGCCCACAGTGGACAGCACGCTCATCAGCGAGCCGAGAAAGTACACGAGGTACATCCCGAACATCGTCGCGTACATCAGCGGCGTGTTGGCGAGCCCGGTGCGGCTGCGGTGCTCCAGCCCAGCCTCGATGGCGCGCTGGTTGAGCTGGTCGTCGATTTTGTAGATGCCGAAGAGGTAAAAGCCGAGGAACAGGGCGCTGAGCACCAGCAGCACCGCCACCAGTTTTTTCCGCACCGCCTCGCGCAGCGCGAGTTCGGCCATCAGCCGCGCCGAATGCCAGAAGTTACGCATGGTGGCCTCCGTGAGCGTGGCCCGCCGGCCCTTCGATGAGTTCCAGGAACAGGCTTTCGAGGTCGGGCCGGCGCGGGGTCAGGGCGTAGAGTTGCGCGCCCGCCGCGTGAATCGCCGCCGCCACCGCAGGCACCTGCGCTTCACTTTGCAGCCACAGGTCGAGGTCGGCGCGGCCCGGGGTGTTGGTGTCCTCGCGGTGAATCTCGCCGATGCCCTGCAAGGCGGCGCGCAGCTCGGATGTCAGGCGGTCCACACGCACGCTGACCGGAATCACCCCGCCCATCAGCTCGCGCATACTGCCCTGCTGCAAGACCCGGCCCGCCTTGACGAAGGCCACCCGGTCACAGACCTGCTCGACTTCCGAGAGCAGGTGCGAATTCAGAAAGACCGCCACGCCTTCGCCCTTGAGCCGCTCGATAATCTCGCGCACTTCCACCCGGCCAATCGGGTCGAGCGCCGAGGTCGGTTCGTCCAGAAAGACCAGCTGGGGCCGCGCCAGAATCGCCCCAGCCAGCCCGCAGCGTTGCAGCATCCCCTTGGAGTAACCGCTGAGCTGCTCGCCGCCGCGTCCGCCGAGGCCGACTTCTTCGAGCACCTGCGGCACCCGCGTCCGCAACTCATTCGACTTCATTCCGGCGAGCTGGCCGTGAAAGTTCAGGAACTCCTCGGCGGTCATCCACAGTTGAAAACGGAACTGCTCAGGCAAAAAGCCCAGCCGGGCGCGCACCGCCGGGTCAGCGGGCGAGCCGCACAGCACCCGCGCCTCGCCGCCCGACGGGATGACCAGCCCCAGCAGCATCTTGACGGTGGTGCTTTTGCCCGCGCCGTTGGGCCCGAGAAACCCGAAGACCTCGCCCGCGCCCACCGTCAGGGTCAGGCCGTCCACCACCGCCCGGTCCCGGTAGACTTTGCGTAGCTCGCGGGTCTCGATGACGTTGCCGGGGGCGCCGGCGACTGTTTCAGGGGGAGCACTCATCCCGGCAGCATAGGCGACAGGCTGCCCGCGCGAGTGCGCCAAAAGTTGCAGAAAAGCACGGAAAAGCTGAGGCGGTCAGCCCCCGCGCCTTTCTAAAGATTTCTTGAGCTGACCAGCCGTCCTCCTGCGCCGCCAATGCTTTAAGAGTTAAAGTGAGCGGCATATGGAATACCGCAAACTTGGCAAAAGTGGCCTGAAGGTCAGCGAGGTCGCCCTCGGCGGCTGGGAAACCTACGGCGTCAACCAGGACGCCTCCAAGATGGTCGGGGACATCGTGCGCGCCGCCTACGACGAGGGCGTGAATTTCTTCGACCAAGCCGACGTGTACGCGCGCGGACAGTCCGAGCAACTGATGGGCGCCGTGCTGCGCGACTTTCCCCGGCACACGCTGGTGCTGTCGAGCAAGGTCTTCTGGCCGATGAGCGACGACGTGAACGACCGCGGGCTGTCGCGCAAGCACGTGCTGGAGAGCATCGACGGCTCGCTGCGCCGCCTGGGCACCGATTACCTCGACATCTACTTTGCCCACCGCTACGACCCCGAAGTGCCGATGGAAGAAATCGTGATGGCCTTCGACCAGGTCATCCGCGACGGCAAGGCGCTGTACTGGGGCACCTCCATGTGGCCCGCCGCCCGCATCGCGCAGGCGGTCGAGTTTGCCAAAGCCAACGGCCTGCACGCCCCCGTCACCGAGCAGCCCGAATACTCGATGGTGCGCCGCGACCGAGTGGAACAGGAAATCCTGCCCTACACCGAGGGCGCGGGCATCGGCCTGGTCGTCTGGAGCCCGCTGGCGATGGGCCTGCTGACCGGCAAGTATGACGAAGGCCGGCCCGAGGGCGCCCGCCTGACCGAGAAGGAAAACTGGGCCGGCAGCTACCTCACCGACGAGAACATTCAGAAGGTGCGCGACCTGAAATCCATCGCCGACGACCTCGGGGTGACGCGTGCCCAGCTCGCCCTGGCATGGCTGCTGCGGCAAAAGGGCGTGAGCAGCGTGATTACCGGCGCCACCAAGGTGAATCAGATTCAGGACACCGTCAAGGCGGCGGGCGTGCGCCTGAGCGACGACGTGCAGCGCCGCATCGAGGACATCCTCAAGCCGGCCTGAGCGTCGAGCGACACGCTCAGGACAGATAGGGGGCACTGGCAAATGCTGGTGCCTTTTTTGTTCTGCTTACCCTTGGAGTATTTGACATAAGAATGCTTTGCGTTTCTGACCCTCTACCCTCGTGGGAGAGGGCCTTTGCGGAGCAAAGGGGTGAGGGGGCGTCCCGACCACCTCTGACAAAACCTCAACCTGACAACTGCTCTGGCTGCCCCATTTCCCTGGCCCTCTCGTCCTCAGCCCTGGTCAGCCCTGCCCCACCTCTCTCATGAGAGCGGCGGCTAGAGTGCAGCCCGTGCAGAACGTCGGCCCACTCGCCCTCCTTGGGATTCTGGTCTTTGCTCTGGTGTTCGCCCTGCTGCCCAGCGGGAACGCGCCCAGAGCGCAAACCGGCGTCACCCTGCAAAACGTGCAGCTGACGCTCTACCCCGCCCGCGACCCCGAGGCGGTGTGGCAGTTTCGGGCCGCCGGGGTCAAGAACGACCCGGTCAGCAGCACCACCGAACTCAGCCGCATCACGGACGGCCAGCGCCTGCTGCGTGCCCGCAACCCGGACGGCAGCTTCAGCGGTGCCGAAACGCTCGACGCCACCATCGCCGCCCCCAGCCTGACCATCAACGGCCAAGACGACATGGTGACGCCCCGCGCCGACATCACCCTCGTCAAGGAATGCGCCGACCTGTCGCTCGACGGCACGGCCGCGCAGCCGGTGAAAATCGAGCAAGGCTACGGCTTTTCCGCGCCGCACGCCAAGCTCGATTCGCCGGCCATCAAGGGCGAAATTCAGGACCTGCGGATGGATTTTCAATTCAACGTCGAGCAGGCCGGAGCCCAGTCCAATTTCGGCTGGGACCCGGATGCCAGCGAAACCTGCCGGGACGGCAAGCGCGTGCCGCTCTGAGCCCTCATCACTGGGGACCGACCCGTCCGCTCCCACTGTTCACCCCTACTGCCCACCAGGAGACTTGCCATGAAAAAGATTGCCCTGATTGCTGCCGTGTCCACCGCTCTGCTGACCCCCGCCGTCCTCGCGGCGCAGTCCAACCCCTCCGCCGGGACTGAAAAACGCATCATCAACTTTCAGGGGGCCCCGACGGGCAACCTGCGAACGGGTCCGCTCACTTTTACCGGCAGCCCGGTCAAGGCGACGGTGAGCACGCTGCAAATCACGGCGCCCAAAGCGGTTCTCAGCGCCCCCGCCGGCACCGCCATCGTGGAGGCCAAAGGCAGGCGCACCGGCGAATTTTCCGGTCCCGTGACCGTGTCGCGTGGCCGCCTGAGCGCCAGGGGCGGCAGCCTGACCTACAGCGAAGCGTCGGGCAACGGCATCCTGAAGGGCAACCCCAGCGCGACCTTCGTGCCCGAGGACAGGAAAGACGGCGACCCGGTGAACATCAGCGCCGCGCAGATGAGCCTGGACGTGGACACCAACGTCTCGACGAGCACCGGCGGCGTGAAGCTGGTCAGCGGCGAGCAGACGGGCCGCGCCGACAAGCTGATTTTCGACGAGGACCGCGAACTCGCGCAGCTCACCGGCACGCCCACCCTGACCCGCGCCGCCAAGCAGGGCCAGAAGGAACTCGTCATCAGCGGCGACGAGGTGCGGGCGCTCACCAAGGACAAGACGCTGTACGTGAGCGGCGGTGTCAAGCTGGTGCAGGGCACGACGACGACCACTGGCGACGCGGTGTACTACAACGACGACAAGGACGTGGCTTACGTGGTGGGCAACGCGGTGAGCGTGGACTCCAAGAGCAAGGTGACGCTGCGCGCGCCCAAGAGCGGCTATCTGGAGCAGAACACCAAGTTTGCCCGCGTGAGCGTGAAAAACGGCACCTTCAACATTCCCACGGCGCAGTTCAAGCTGCGCGGCGAGAAGTAAGGCGGGGAGGGCAGACGGGCCATGCCTGAGCGCCGCTTTCTTCCCGCTCCGCTGCTGGGGGTTTCCCTGCTGACTGCGGCCCTGTGCGGCTCGGTGCTGTGGGGAGCGGCGCACGCCCAGGACACTGCGCCTGCCCCTCAGTCGGCACCAGCAACCGCGCAACCGGCGGCTTCTTCCACCGAGACGGCCCCGACTCAGACTGCCCCCAGCCCCAGCGAGGCCGCCCCCGACATCAACGCCCCGACCGCCCACGAGCAGGCCGGGCGCTGCGTGGAGGGCACCGAGCAGACCTGCATGGACCTGGTGCGCCGCAGCAAGGACGGCGAGGAGCGCCGGATCATGGTCATTCGCACCGGCAGCGACGACACCACCGGCATCTACGCCCTGTGTACCCCGCAGGACGACGAGCCCGAGGACGCCCCGAACGTGGGCGTGTTCAGCGAAAGCGGCGCGGGCGGGATTCGCATCGTCATCGACAAGAACCTCATTCAGGCGCCGCTGGCGGTGGTGACGCAGCAGGCGGCCAAGAGTGACGGTGAGGGAGAGGCCGCCGAGGGCAGCGATGGCCGGGTGGAAGCGAGCAGCGGCACCGCCCGCTTTCTCGACGACGTGCCCGAAGGTCAGACCGACCGGCTCGCGCGCTGCGGCGTGGCTGTGGACCGCAAGCCCACGCCCGGCACCGTGCGCGTGACCCAGGGCAAGACCCACCTGACCGGGCAGACCCTCAACTACGACGGCGACGACGGCATTGCCCGCATCGCCGGTCCCATTACTTTTCAGCGCGACGACCAGGAAGACCCGTTGTCGGGTGAGAGCAAGAATATCGAAATCAACGTGGACACTGAGGCCACCGTGCTCGTCGGCGACGTGGTGCTGCGCAGCAAGGGCGGGCGCGTGAGCAAGGCGGGCCGGGTGGAGTACGACGACCAGGCGAACACCGCCCGGCTCTACGCCACCCCCGAACAGCCTGCCGAGAGCGTGCGCGGCAACGACGTGCTGCGTATCAGCAGCGGCGTCATCGTGTACAACCTCGAAAAGAACGAGGTCTACACCAACGCGGGCGAGGGCGGCAACATCACCGGCGAGTTTCAGGACGAGGCGGCGCCAGATACGAGTCCCTGACGTCTCTTGTCCACCGCGCCGTGCCCATCGCCCTTGCTGGCGGTGGGTTTTTTCGTGTTTCTGCACCGCCAGCTCGAACGCCGTACCCTGAAGCCATGTCCTACGCCGAAGTCCTGGGGATGACCATACTCGACGCCTCGCCCGACCTGACGCGGGTGGCCCTGACCGTGACGGAGGCGGGCCTGAACATGCACGGCACCGCGCACGGCGGCCTGATCTTCAGCCTCGCCGACGAAGCGTTCGCCGTCATCAGCAACCTGGACGCGCAGGCGGTCGCCGCCGAAACGCATATGAGCTTTTTCCGCGCCGCCCGTGAGGGAGAGCGGCTCGTCGCCGTCGCCACGCCCGAGCGGGTGGGCCGGACCCTGGCGACCTACCGCATCGAGGTGCGCCGGGGCGAGGAGGGCGAAGTGCTGGCGCTGTTTCTCGGCACAGTGTCGCGGCGGGAAAAGCAGAGCTAAAAAAGCCCCGCATCACCAGAGACACGGGAATAAAAAGAGGTGCGGGGGCGTGTCAGCCTCCCGCACCTTCAACTTTGTATTTTCAGGTTTACTTCGTTTCGGTCAGGCTGTAGGAGCCGCTGCCGGAGTAGGCGTAGACCTCCCAGCGGTAGGTGCCCGCGCCCGCGTTGTAGCTGATGGTCTCGCTGCTGCCGCTCGCTTCGCTGGCAGCCACGTCGGCCCAGGTGCTGCCGTTGTACTTCTGGAGGTAGAGGTCGAAGTCGGTGCCGCCGGGGCCGCTCAGCTGCGCGCTCAGGGTGCCGCCCGCGTAGGAAAAGCCGCTGCTGCCGGGCTTGTAGCTGCTGCCGCCCCTGCTCACGCTGCCGCTGTAGGTGGTCGTGGTGCCGGGAGCGGGCGTCGGCGTCGGTGCCGGAGTGGTCGCGCCGCTGCCGGTGTAGAGCAGGCGGTTGGGGCTGCCGGTGCCGATGCTGCTCAGCTTGCCGGTGGTGGCGTTATTGAGCAGGGCGCTCGTCACCGCGCTGGTGGTGGTGTTGCCCTCGGCAATCAGGAGGGCCACCGCGCCCGTTACGTGCGGGGTCGCCATGCTGGTGCCGCTGATGGTGTTGGTGGCGCTGGTCGAGCCGATCCAGGTGCTGGTGATGTTGGTGCCGGGCGCGAAGATGTCGAGGCAGCTCCCGTAGTTGCTGTAGCCGGTATCGCGGCTGTCGGTCTTGGTGGTCGCGCCCACCGTGATGGCGTTCACGGCGCGCGCCGGGGACACGTTGCAGGCGTTCTGGTTTTCGTTGCCCGCAGCCACCGCCATGACGAGGTTCTTGGACGCGGCGTTGTTCACGGCGTCGTCCACCGCCTGACTGGCCCCGCCGCCCAGGCTCATGTTGGCGACGGCGGCGGCGCTGCCCTTGTTGCCCACGGCCCAGTTGATGCTTGAGGGGCGCACACTCGTGACTTCAGTCATGAGTTAGCCCCTCTCGCCCTGAAAAGGGCGATGAAAAGCGGAAGCCTCTAGCTTTTCCAGATGACATATGTTATTCTTCCCCTTGAGATGAAGAAAGGCCGGGGTTACGTCTATCAGCTTGAATACCACCTCATCTGGTGCGTGAAATACCGTCATCAGGTGTTGGTGGGTGAGGTTGCTGATGGACTGAAAGACATCCTGCGTGACATTGCCGCTCAGAACGGGCTGGAAGTCATCACGATGGAAGTCATGCCTGACCACGTTCACCTCCTGCTAAGCGCAACCCCACAGCAAGCCATCCCCGACTTCGTGAAGGCGCTGAAAGGCGCTTCCGCACGTCGGATGTTCGTGGCCTACCCGCAGTTGAAAGAAAAGCTGTGGGGCGGCAATCTCTGGAACCCGTCGTATTGCATCCTGACTGTTTCTGAAAACACCCGCGCTCAGATTCAGAAATACATAGAGAGCCAGCATGATAAGGAATAAGGCTTTCGTGGTCAGGCTGTACCCAAATGCGGCTCAGACTGAACTGATTAACCGCACGCTGGGTAGCGCAAGGTTCGTCTACAACCACTTCCTTGCCCGTCGCATTGCGGCCTACAAGGAAAGCGGGAAGGGACTGACCTACGGGCAAACGAGTAGCGAACTGACCCTTCTGAAGCAGGCTGAAGAAACCTCCTGGCTCTCGGAAGTAGATAAGTTTGCTTTGCAGAACTCGCTGAAAAACCTTGAGACCGCGTACAAGAACTTCTTTCGGACTGTGAAGCAGTCCGGTAAAAAGGTAGGATTCCCACGTTTCAGAAAGAAGCGCACGGGAGAGTCCTACCGGACTCAATTCACCAACAACAACATCCAAATTGGGGAAGGTAGGCTCAAACTTCCTAAGCTGGGATGGGTGAAAACCAAGGGCCAGCAGGATATTCAAGGGAAGATTCTGAATGTCACTGTGCGCCGTATTCACGAAGGCCATTACGAAGCGTCCGTTCTCTGTGAAGTCGAGATTCCCTACCTGCCTGCGGCTCCCAAGTTTGCAGCGGGTGTGGATGTCGGCATCAAGGATTTTGCCATCGTGACCGATGGCGTGAGGTTTAAGCATGAACAGAATCCGAAATATTACCGCTCCACCCTGAAAAGACTTCGTAAAGCTCAGCAAACCCTGTCCAGACGGAAGAAGGGCAGCGCACGTTACGGGAAAGCGAAAACCAAGCTGGCTCGGATTCACAAGCGCATTGTCAATAAGCGTCAGGATTTCCTTCACAAGCTCACCACCTCCCTGGTGCGTGAGTACGAAATCATCGGAACCGAACACCTTAAACCCGACAACATGCGGAAAAATCGCCGCCTTGCACTGAGCATCAGTGATGCGGGCTGGGGTGAGTTCATCCGGCAGTTGGAATACAAGGCAGCGTGGTACGGGCGACTGGTATCTAAAGTCAGCCCCTACTTTCCATCTAGCCAGTTGTGTCATGACTGCGGATTCAAGAATCCCGAAGTGAAGAATCTTGCCGTCCGTACATGGACTTGCCCGAACTGTGGGGAAACCCATGACCGAGACGAGAACGCTGCGCTGAACATTCGGCGTGAAGCGTTGGTGGCTGCGGGAATCTCAGACACCTTAAACGCTCATGGAGGCTATGTCAGACCTGCTTCGGCGGGCAATGGTCTGCGAAGTGAGAATCACGCGACTTTAGTCGTGTGAGGTTCAAGCCGGCAATCACGCCCGAGTTGCTGCCCGAGCCGTCGCACGCCAGCACCTTGACGGCGATCAGCGACACGCCCTTGGCGACGCCGTAGGTGCTGCTGCCCACCGTGCCGGCGACGTGGGTGCCGTGGCCGTTGCAGTCGCTATCGTTGCCGTCGCCCGACTGGTTGGTGCCCCACACGGCGCGGCCACCGAACGCCGTATGACTAGTGTTGATGCCGGTGTCGATGATGTACGCCTTCACGCCGCTGCCGGTGGTGCCATAGGTGTAGCTGCTGTCGAGCGGCAGGCTGCGCTGGTCGATGCGGTCGATGCCCCAGGTCGCCCCCGACTGGGTGGCACTGGCGTACATCATGCCGTCTTGCTCGATGTATTTCACGCGGTGGTCGGCCCGCAGCGTTTGCAGGTTCTGGGCGCTGAGCTTGCCCGAAAAGCCTTCAAGGGCCTGGTTGTAGATGTTCTGAACGGTCACGCCCTGCGGGTCGAGGTTCAGGGCGCGCACAAGCTGACCAGCGCTGAGACTGCTCAGTCGGCCAGAGCCCGTGTCCTGAGCACTGAGCGAGCCGCTGGACGCCCCTTCGCTGAAGACCACGATGTACTGCCCGGCAATGGCGTCGGGCTTGTCGGTGCCGAGCAGCGGCGCAAGGGTGCGGGTGCGCTGCGCCGCCGTGTCGGGCTGGGCGCTGGCCGCCGGGGTGCTTTGCTGCGAACCGCAGGACGCGAGGATCAGGGTGAGGGTAAGGGCGCCGGCAACGAGACGTGCGTTCATGGTGGTCCTCCTGACTTCCTGCGGCTGCCACGACCCAACGCTCAGCCCAGGCGCCCACCCCAGAAGGCGGCGCCCAGCCGTTCGGGGTGTGACCACTCGGCTTGGAATTGGAGAGAAGATAGGGGCCAGCGCCCCGCGTGTGAAGATCACGCAATTTTTCTTATTCGCTTCTCACAGGTGAAAACTTCTGTCAAGGGACAGCTTTCCGACGTGTCCCACAGAGAAAAGTGGTGTTCGGTATATCGGGACGGCATCTTCATGTAAGATTTTTGTTTGAAATCTTTGGAAGGTCTTTTCGATTTATGACGCAACAGGATTTCCTAAAGAGGTCAAGTTGACGGCGTTTCTGCCAAGATTTGCCGGGTTTTTCACACTTTATTTCGTCTGGTCGTCTGGCGAGGCAGCGGAAAGGTCTAGATTTTCGCCCAGTCGCTGAAGGTGAAAGAGGGCCTGTTTTCTCCCCGACTCCACCTTTTGGCGGACGCAACTCTGGCCCAGTCAGGCGCGTACTATCAGTCATGACCGACAAAGATCGCGACGCAGGCCCGTCCGGCAACGCTCCCTCGTGGGTGGACGAGGTGCTGTCTTCCTCGTCGTCTGCCCCGCGTCCAGTCGAAGGGCGGCACGGGCAGACGGCGGACCCGGCGCAGAACCCGGCGGGCACGGCGCCCGGCAGCGGGTGGGACCACTGGCCCCAGACGGACGCAGCGCGCGACCTGCGCCTGCCGGGAGATCCGCCGCGCCCCGCGCCGCCCTCCTTCGACAGCGACGACTGGGCGGCCCGCGCCACCGGGGGGGAAGTTCGTGACCCGCAGGGCAGAGACCCCCAGGAGAGCCGCACCACCGTCTACTCCGCCGCCCCGCAGACCGACGCCTGGGGCGACCCGGTGCGGCCTGCACCCCCGGCGCCGGTCAAGCCGGTACGTGGGCAGATGGGCCAGAGCAATGGGCCCGCTGGCCTGCCCGTGCGGGAGGACATCGCGCAGAAGAAGCTGATTGCCGGACTGCTCGGCATCTTTCTGGGCAGCCTGGGCGTGCACAAGTTCTACCTCGGTCAGAACGGGGCAGGGCTGCTGATGCTGGGGGTCAACATCGGCGTCTGGGTGCTGGCGATTGTGCTGTCGCTGCTCACGCTGGGCCTCGGGGCCATCATCCTGTTTCCGCTCGCGGGCTTCGTGACCAGCGTGCTGGGCGTCATCGGGCTAATCGAAGGCATCCTGTACCTCACCAAGTCCGACGCCGACTTTCAGCGCGACTACCTGTACGGCAACAAAGCCTGGTTCTGAGCGCACTGGTTCTGGCCCCGGCAGCGTTCGCGCTCCTTTAACCGTTTGCTCCTAGACTGCCCCCATGCGCCTGCTGCTCGTCGAGGACGACCCCCGCATTGCCGAACCCACCGCCGCCGCCCTGCGTGAAGCCGGGTACGCGGTGACCTGGGCGCAAACGGGGCCGGAGGGCTTAGAGGCGGCGATGCTCGGCGAGTTTCCGCTGGTCGTCCTCGACGTGATGCTGCCGGGCCTGGACGGTTTCGAGATTGCCGGGCAGCTGCGCGAGGCGGAGGTGGACTCGCCCATCCTGTTTCTGACGGCGCGGGGCGAGGTGAGTGACCGGGTGCAGGGACTCGACCTCGGCGGCGACGCTTACCTCGTCAAGCCGTTTGCCATGCCTGAACTGCTCGCGCAGCTGCGCGCACTCACCCGGCGCGAACGGGGGCAGAGTGCGCCGCGCGTGAGCTTCGCCGGGGGGCGCGGCGGGCTGGATACGGTAGCGCGCACCGTGACCTGGGACGGGCAGGAAGTCGCCGTGACCGGGCGCGAGTACGAGCTGCTCAGCGCCCTGGCCCTGGCGCCCGAGCGCTGGCTGACGCGTGAGGAACTGCTCGACCGGGTGTGGGGGCCGGAGTTCGGGGGCGAGGCCCGCATCGTGGACGTGTACGTGCGCTACCTGCGGCGCAAACTGGCGCCCGAGGCCATCAGCAGCGAGCGGGGCCGGGGCTACCGGACCGAGAAGTGAACCGGACGGGCAAGTGAAGCTCTCGCTGCGTGCGCGCTGGGCGCTGTGGTCAGGGCTGGCGACGGGGCTGGCCGCCGTGCTGGTGGCGGCGGGCCTGTTTTTCGCCGTCAGCGGGTTGCTGCAACAGGCGCAGTACGACCGCGCCCTTGCGGCGGCGCGGACGGCGGGCGACCGCATCGAAGACCTCATTCGGCAGCGGCGCGACGACCCGCTCGACCTGCGGGGCCGCGACCACGACCACGACGCGCCCGAGTTTAATCCGCTCGATGTCCTCAGTGGCCGCGTCACGATTACGGCGGCGGACCTCGAACGGGCGGCGCAGGGCGGTGGGCCGGGTGCTCAGCCCACGGGCCTGGAACTGCGGCTGACGGTGCCCCAGAACCCGGCGAGTCAGAGTTCAGACGACGCCCCTGCACCCGGCTCACAAACCTGGGCCGCCGTGCAGACGGCGCGCTTTCCGGCGGGGGTGGCGGCGGGGCTCGCCCCCGGCATCTACCGGCGGGGCGACCTGCTGCTGGTGGTGCGCCCCCTGCGCGGCGGGGCGCGGCTCACGGCGGCGCAGGACGTGCAGGTGCTCGGCGCGGCGCGTGAGGCGTTCGGGCGGGCGCTGGCGTGGCTGCTGCCCGCCGCACTGCTGCTCGCGCTCGGGCTGGGTTGGTGGGTGGCGGGGCGGCTGCTGCGCCCAGTGCAGGCACTCGAAGGCGCAGCGCAGGCCATCGGCAGCGGGGGCGACCTGCGAACGCCGCTGCCGGGGGCGGGCGCGGGCGACGAACTCGCGCGGCTGGCGCTCACCTTGCAGCAGAGTTTCGGACGGCTCGCCGACTCGCGCGAGCGTGAGCAGGCTTTTCTGCGCGCCGCTGCCCACGACCTGCGCAGCCCGCTCGCCGCCCTGCAAGCGCGAGTGGACGGCACCCTGGCCCGCGAACGCGACCCCGAGCGCTACCAGCACGACCTGCGCGAACTTGGGCGCGACCTGACCCGGCTCTCTACCCTCGCCAACCACCTGCTGCTGCTCGCGCGTGACCCCTCGGCGCTCGCCCGCGCTCCGGTGCCGCTGCGCGACCTCGCCGCCGACGCGGTGGACCGGGCCCGCGAACTCGACCCGCTCGCCGACGTGGACCTGCTCCCCTGCCCGCCGCTGACGGTGCAGGGAGACCGGGTGCTGCTCGGCCAGGCCATCTGGAACCTGACCGCCAACGCAGTGCGGCACGCGCCGGAAGCGACGGTCACAGTGCGCGTTTCGCAAGGCGGTCCCTGGGCGCGCGTCACCGTACAGGACGATGGCCCCGGCGTGTCGCCCGAAGTGCTGGCCAAGCTCGGAGAAGCCTTTTACCGCCCCAGCGAGAGCCGCAGTGGAGACGGGCACGGCCTGGGGCTGGCCCTCGCCCGCCGCGCCGCCGAGTTGCACGGCGGAGAGTTGCAGCTGAGCAGCGCACCGGGCCAGGGCTTCTGCGCCGAGCTGGTGCTGCCGCTCTCTGGAATGGAACCGGCGGGCAGAGAACCGGAGCATGTGACGCCATGAAGACCCCTCATACGGCTTTAATCCGATTCCCGAACATCCGAAAGAGGCGCCGGATGCCCGTCCATCTCCTTAAAACCGTATTTTTTCCATGCGCTCCGCGCAAAATTGTGCCCGGACATGTCCGGGACTCAATTTGAAACCGTATGAGTCAAAGAAAATACGGAGCTGAGCGGCGCGGAAGGGGTGGCGGCGCTTCTCCGACATCTCTGAAGAAGAGTTCAGCTCCGTATCAAACAGCGCAGGGCAATTCTTTTGTCAACGGCTCTTGGCGAGCAGACTGGGCGCTGAACAGACTGGGCGCTGCGCCGACTCACAGCAAACCGGGTCTCCCCCGCCGCGCGCTTGCTACCCTGCGTGCCATGTCCCTTCCTGCGCAGGCCGCCCCCCACTGGAACGCTGTCGTCCTGGGAGGCGGCGACCCCGGCGACCCGTTTGCCGCCGCGCACGGGGCGAAGGTCAAGGCGCTGATCGAGCTGGCGGGCGAACCGCTGGGTCTGCACGTCCTGCGCGCGCTGCGGGAAAGTGGCCGGGTGGAGCGGGTGGCCTACGTGGGGCCGACCACGCCCGAGATGGACGCGCTGATCGACGAGCGCGTGACCGACGCGGGCAGCCTGCTCGCCAACCTGGAAGCCGGGGTGCGGGCGCTGCCGGGCGGCGAGCGGGCGGCGCGGGTGCTGGTGGTCACCGCCGACATTCCACTCGTGACGGCGGAGCAACTGCGCGACGTGCTCGACCAGGCCGCGCAGCAGTCGCCGGACGCTGGCCTCATCTACCCGGTGGTGCGGCGCGAGGCGTGCGACGCCGCGTTTCCGGGCGTCAAGCGCACGTATGTCAAGGTGCGCGACGGGACGTTTACCGGCGGCAACCTCTTTTTGCTCGACCCGCGCCTCATCGGTCAGTTTTTGCCCCGGCTGCGCGAGGTGCTTGCGGCGCGCAAAGCCCCGCTCAAACTTGCCGGCATCATCGGGCCGTCGGTGCTGCTGCGGCTGCTGACGGGGCGGCTGGACGTGGCGACGCTGGAACGCAAGGTGAGCGAGATTCTGGGCGTGGAGGCGCGGGCGCTCATCACCCCGCACGCCGCCATCGGCACCGACATCGACAAGGACAGCGACCTTGAACTCGCGCGGCAGGTGCTCGGCCCGCGTTCCCCCGCCTAGAGCATTTGACAAAATGATGCCGTGTGAGTTTGACCCTCTACCTTGATGGGACTCGTAGAGCTGCAAAGCAGAGAGGGCCTCGCGCAGCGATGGGTGAGGGTGTCTTTTTCTGTCAACTGCTCTAAACCTGAGCTTCACACTCAGATTTTCGCCGGTCTGGACGCACACTTTCGCCTGTCCTGCCGGGCGGCGCCTGCCCTTGCCATGCCCAGGCGGGCTGTGCATACTGTCCCCATGCCCCATGTGATCACCAGCCCCTGCATCGGCGTGAAGGACCAGGCCTGCACCGAAGTCTGCCCCGTGGAATGCATCTACGAGGGCGGCGAGCAGTTTTTCATCCACCCCGACGAGTGCATCGACTGCGGCGCCTGCGTGCCCGCCTGCCCGGTCAGCGCGATTTTCCCCGAAGAAGACGTGCCGGACGGCGAGCAGGACTTCATCGTGAAAAACAGCGCCCACTTCGGGCTGTAAACCTCTTTTTCTTTCAACACTGTTGTCAGTACAGCTCCAGGCACGCTTCCGGGCGTGCTTTTTTGTGGCTCCGGCAGTAACACCCCCAAGCGCGAGCTGGGTTACGGCGCCTCCGGGCGGCCTGGGGGCTATCATGGCGTTTGTGCGGCTGCTGCTGCTTTCTGATATCCACGCCAACCTGACGGCTCTCCAAGCGGTAATGGAGGACGCCGAACGTCGTCGTTATGACCAGATTGTCCACCTGGGCGACGCGCTCGGCTACGGCCCGCATCCCCACGACGTGCTGGAAGTGCTGCGCGACCTCGACGCCAAATGCATCGTGGGCAACCACGACCAGATGCTGCTCGAATACGCCGACGGCACCCGGCCCTACAAGGAAAGCACGGTGGCCTCGGTGCTCAAGTGGCAACTCGGGCGCCTGACCGAGCGCGACCTGCGCTGGGTGCGCGATTGGCGCGACGGCATCGACGACCCTGACGTGGGCGCGCGCTACCGCCACGGCACCCCGACCAGCCTCGACGAGTACATGGACTCGGTGCCCGCCGCCCGCGACGCCTTCGCGCAGTGGCAGGGGATGCTGGCCTTCGTGGGCCACACCCATGTGCCGGCGGTGTACGCCACGCTCAACGCTCCGGTGGGCGACTGGATCAAAGGCCACACCCTGAGCGACACGACCACTTACCTGGTGCCGCCGCGCGCCCGCGTGATTCTCAACCCTGGCAGCGTGGGCCAGCCGCGCGACCACGACCCACGCGCCAGCTACGCGATTTTCGACACGGCGCGCTCGGCGTTCGAGGTCTTCCGGGTGCCCTACGACGTGGCCCGCACCCAGGCCGCCATCCGCGAGGCGGGGCTGCCCGAGGTGCTCGCGGCGCGGCTCGCCGTCGGCAAATGACCGCGCCCAGCAGTCCGGCACCTGCGCTGGCCGCTGCGGCGCTGCACGGCCCGCTGCTTGAACAAACCGGCAGCTTCGGCGGCAACGCGCTGCTGCTCTCCGGCCCGGCGCGGGTGGGCAAGCTCGACCTCGCCTACGCGATTGCCGCGCAGCACAATTGCAGCGGCCCACGCGGCATGTACGGCGAGGCGTGCGGGCAATGTCCCTCGTGCCGCGCCCTGCAAGCCGGCGCGCACCCCGATGTGCTGCGGCTCGAGCCCCGCGCGACGACGAGCACCGGCAAGGCGGCCAGAAAACGCATCATTCCCATCGGCGCGGTGCTGGAAAGCCGCGACACGGGGCGCGAGTACGAGACGCACGTCTACGAGTTTCTGGAAGTTCGACCTACCTTCGAGCGGCGGGTGGTCATCGTGGCGGGGGCCGAGTACCTCAACCCGCAGGCGGCGAACGCACTGCTCAAGCTGGTGGAGGAGCCGCCGCACCGCGCCCTGTTTCTCTTTCTGGCCGAGGACCTGCGCTCGGTATTGCCCACCATCGTCAGCCGCAGCGCCCGCCTGAGCGTGGTGCCGGCGAGCGACACGGCCATGTCGCGTGCGCTTATTCAGTCGGGGCAGGAGGCCGACGAGGAACTGCTCGCCTTCGCCGCCGGACGCGCCCGCGTGCTGAGCGAGGCCGAGGCGGTCCGCGCCGCGCTGGCAGACGCCCGTACGCTGACCACCGCCCTGGAAGACGGCCTGCTGACCGCGCTGGACGCCGCCGCCGCGCTGGAAAAGCGCTGGGATCCGACCTGGCACCCCGAGGCCCTGCGCTTCGCCTGGCGTGAGCGACTGCCGCAGCAACGTGCCCGCGCCGACCTCGCGCTGAGTGCCCTGGAAGCGGCGCTGGAAGCCTACGCCAACCCCGCGCTGAGTTTTCAGGTTTTTGCGCTGGCACTGCGCGAGGCGTTCGGGGAAAGCCGCTAGGGGGCCGCCACCGCCCTGACCGTCCTGCGGCCCGCCACGCTCTGCTCTACTCTGCCCGGCATGACCGTGACCCGCCCCCTGACGCTGCCCTGCGGCGTGACCATCAAAAACCGCCTGCTCAAGGGTGCCATGAGCGAGGCGCTGGGCACCCGCGACCACGCTCCCCGGCCCGAGCTGCCCGCGCTGTATGCCCGCTGGGCGCGGGGAGGCACCGGCATTTTGCTGACCGGCAACGTGATGGTGGACGCCCGCGCTCTGGGTGAACCCGGCAACGTGGTGCTGGAAGACGAGCGGCACCTCGCCGAGTTCCACACCTGGGCGGTACAGGGCAGCCGGGACGGCGCCGCGCTGTGGCTGCAACTCAACCATCCCGGCAAGCAGGCGCCGCGTGGTCTGAATGCGGGCGGCACGGTGGCCCCGAGTGCGCTGCCCTACCCCGGCAGCATGGCCCGCGCCTTCGAGATGCCGCGCGCGCTGACGGTGCCCGAGATTCACGACCTGACCGCCCGCTTTGCCCGCTCGGCGCGGCTGGCGCAGCGGGCGGGCTTCGGTGGCGTGCAACTCCACGCGGCGCACGGCTACCTGCTGTCGCAGTTCCTCTCGCCCCGGCACAACGTGCGGGAAGACGAGTACGGCGGCAGCCTGGAGAACCGGATGCGTTTTCTGCTGGAGACCTTCGACGCGGTGCGCGCGGCGGTGGGGCCACACTTCCCGGTCAGCGTGAAACTCAACTCTTCCGATTTCGTGCGCGGTGGCTTTTCGGAGGACGACAGCCTGGCGGTGGTGGCGGCGCTGGGGGCGCGGGGCTGCGACCTGATTGAGATTTCGGGCGGCACCTACGAGAAGCCGATGATGATGCTCGGCCAGGGCGAACGCGGCGGCTTCTTCGCTGATTTCGCGGGCCGGGCGCGGGCGGCGGCGGGCGTGCCGCTGTGCGTGACCGGCGGCTTTCGTGACGCCGCAACCATTCGGCAGACGCTGGCAAGCGGGGCCGCCGACGTGGTGGGCCTGGGCCGCCCGCTGGTCGCCGATCCCGCCTTTAGCGCCCGCATGCTGCGCGGCGAGGACGTGAGCAGCGAGGTGCGCCCGCTGAAAACGGGCATCGGCCTGCTCGACGGCAGCGGCTACCTGGAAATCGCCTGGTATGAGGACGCCATGCGGCGGCTCGCGCGGGGAGAACAGGTCCGGGCCGGGGAGGCGCCGCTGCTCGCGCTGGCCCGTAGCGCGGCGGAAACTGGCCTGGGCTCGGTGCTCAGGCGGCGCCGGGCGTAGGCCGCCAGCTTTAAGCCAGTTGACCGATTCGGCCCCCGGCCCCCGCGTGCTATGACCGGCGCATGTCCAGCATCGACCTCGGCGGCGATTATCACGCCCGGCCCATTTCCCCGTCCGAGTACCGGAAGGTGATGACCCGGCTGGAAGACCGGGTGTTCGGCGGCAATTGGGACTACCGCTTTGACCCGCCCACCAAAGCGCCACCCCCGCCCGGCGAGGAGTTCGCCTGGGGTCTGTTTCACGGCGCGGAGCCCGTCGGCTGGAGCTACGCCACGCAGCGGGGCGACCGCACCGTGTACATGGCCGACACCGGCATCCTGCCCGAGCACCAGGGCCGGGGCCTGTATACCCGCTTGCTGCCGCACCTGCTCGCGGCGTTCCGGGCGGCGGGGTACACGCTGGTGCAAAGCCACCACCGGGCGACGAACAACCGCGTCATCATTCCCAAGCTGCGGGCCGGGTTCTTCATTCAGGGCCTTGACCTCTACGCCCACGGTCTGAATGCGGCGCTGACCCTCTCGCTGGACGACACCTACCGGGACGCGCAGCAGGTCCGCAGCGGCTTCCGGCAACCGGGAGCGGAGGCGGCGCGGCGGCTGGGGGTGCGGGTGTTGCCCACGTTGTCAGAGTCGGAGCCCACATCACAGCCAGCCTTGCCTGAAGGAACGGGGCCGGACCTTGACCTCGGAGGCGGCTACGCGCTGCGCTCGGTGGACTTCGTGCAGGCGGTCGGCATCATGACGGCTTTGGAAAGCCGAGCCTACGACACCGTGTCCTTCGACTGGCAGGGAAACGCCCCTTTTTCGCCGCCGCAGGGCGAGCGCTACGCCTGGCTCATCCTGTACGGCGACGCCATTGCAGGCTGGCAGATTTCGCGGCAGTGGGACAGCCGCACGGCGTACATGGTCAACACGGCGCTGCTGCCGGAACACCGGGGCCGGGGCGTCTACAGCCGCCTGCTGCCCCTCGTGCTGGGGCAACTGCGTGACGCGGGCTATCAACTTATTCGCAGCCACCACCACGCGACGAACAACGCGGTCTTGATTCCCAAACTCCGCGCCGGATTCCGCTTGCAGGGCCTGGAAGTGGATTATCACGGCGTCATGGCGGTGCTGATCTGCCCGCTGGACGAGGTGTACGCCGAGTACATGGATCTTCGGAGCGGCCTCAAGCGCCCGGCTGGGGAAGCGGCGCGGCGCATCGGGCTGGCAGAAGACGACTAATCAGCCCTTCTTGGGCACCGGACGACGAATCGTCGCCACCCGCGCCTCGCTGCGGAGCGTGCTGGTAAAGAGGTTCCAGAGGTCGCGCGCCGCCTGCGGGTCACGGGTCAACTCCTCGAACTTGAAGTAGGCCACGTCACCGCCGCCGAGGTCGAAAGTCGGGGTGCCGAATACGCCGAGCGCCGCTGCCGCCTCCAGGTCGGCCCGCAGCTCACGGCGCAGACCAGCTTCGTCCTGACGGTCCTGCTTCCACTGGGAGAGGTCCAGCCCCGCTCGTGTGGCGGCGTCCTGAAAAGCAGCTTCGTCAAGGTCCCGCTTGTCCTCATGGTGCAGCCGGAACAGCGCGAGGGCAAAGGCCCAGCTTTTTTCTTCCCCCTGGCGGGCGGCGGCGTGGGCAGCCAGAAACGCGTTCAGGCTGGGGCGCTGGTACTTCATGTAACCGCTGCCCCCCTCGGCGCCCAGCGGCTGGTCGGTCAGCCACCACTGCACCGTCTCCTGGTCCTTGTTCTGCGGGTGGTTGCCCTGCACCAGCGAGAAGTGCCGCAGGCGAAAGCCCTCGCCGCTGCCGCGCAGGACGTGGGCCATCTCCACGCCGCGCCAGGCGTAGGGGCAGAGGAAATCGAAGTAGAGGTCGGTCGGCTGCGCGTCGGTGGGCTGCGCGTCGGTAGGCTGCGGGGTCATGAGCTGACGCTAGCACCTGCCGCCCGGCCCGCTGTCATGTTTCAGGCTTAGAGCATTTGACAGAAAAAGACACCCTCACCCCTCGCTGCGCGAGACCCTCTCCCATCAAGGTAGAGGGTCAAAACCAGAACGCATCATTTTGTCAAATGCTCTAGGGTTCAAGACCGCCGCTCTACCGCTTCGACCTCGGCGGCGGCCCCGGCGACCAGCACGGTGTCGCCGGCCTGCAACACTTCCTGGGGGCGGCCCCGCAGCGCCTGCCCCCCGCGCCAGACGGCGACCACCAGCGCCCCGGTGCTGCGGCCCAGATGTTCGACGGTTTGCCCCACCAGCGCGGCGGGCACGTCCAGTTCGCGCACAGTGAAATGCTCGCTGCTCACGTCGCCGGAGAGCAGCCGGGCGAGGTGCGGCGCCAGCATCATCCCGGCGATGCGGTTGCCGCTGAGCTGATACGGATTGACCCCCTCGTCGGCCCCGGCGCGGCGCATCTTGCGGGCCGCCGACTCGTCGCTGGCGCGGGCAATGACGCGCAGGCCAGGATTCAGACCTTTGGCCGAGAGCACCACGTACAGGTTGGCGGGGTCGCTGCTCAGCACCGACACCAGCGCGGCGGCGTGTTCGATGCCGGCGCGGCGCAGCACGTCCTCGTCGGTCGCGTCGCCGACCAGGGTGTAGAGCCCGTGCGCCTCCGCCCATTCGAGGTGCGCGGGGCGCTGGTCGATGACGACCACGGTGCGCCCGGCCCCGCGCAGCGCGGTGGCGACGGCCTCGCCCACCTGCCCGTAGCCGCAGACGATGGTGTGTTCACGCAGACTCAGCACTTTTTTCTCCTTGCGCCGCCGCTGGGCGTCGGGGTCGGTCACGGAGCGCAGCACATACTCGGCGAGCAGCGTCAGCAGGTACAGCATCAGCCCGATGCCGAAGAGCATCAGCAGAATGGAAAACGCCTTGCCCGCCGGCGAGAGCGGGTGCACTTCGCCAAAGCCCACGGTGGTGAGCACCATTTCCGTCATGTAGAGGCAGTCGAGCCAGCTCCACCCCTCGGTCAGTCGGTAGCCCAGCGAGCCGAACGCCAGCAGCCCCAGCAGCAGGCCAGAGAGCAGCAGCGGCGAGCGGTTCACCGCCCAAGTGTAGAAAACTTTCGCTCCCCGGCGTGTCCCAGGAGCAGCAGGGCGCCGAGCACACAGCAAAGAAACAGGCCCCGGTTCACGTCGCCATCCAGTTGAGCGGAGAGGAGTTCATCGAAAGGACCGTGCCGGTTGCCGTAAAGCTGCGGCAGAACACCAGAAAAAAAGAGCGCGAAGAACAGCGGCAACACCGCAACGGCCAGCCAGGGCCAGCGCCGAACGGTCCAGCAAGTCAGCCCCGCCGCGCAGGCCAACAGGGCCACGGTCTGAAGGATAAAAGCCTCCATCACAGCGGCGTGACCGGGCACCCGCACCGCCGACACCTGCGCCTCGTGCACGAAACCGCTCAACGAATAAGCCGGCAAGGCGAGCGCCAGCCCCGCCGCCACCAAGCTCCAGCCGCGCCTGCGGGTGCCCAGCCAGCCGAGCGCGAACCCCAGGAGCAGCGGCACAAAGAGCAGCGCCAGGAAAACGAGAAACACCAGCATGATCGCAAGGTAGGCTGCTCCGCGCACTGGGGCGTCCGCCGAAAGGTGCAGCGCGCCTCACCTTCCCTTGACCCATCCCATTCAGGGCCGCACCCTGTAGACACTGGTTACGTCCTCCCATATACTCCGGTGAGGTTGTTATGCTGCTAGCAGAAATCATCAGTGTGGGCACGGAACTGCTGTTTGGAGAAATCGTGGACAGCAATGCCGCTTTTCTGGCCCGCGAACTGGGCGAACGGGGCGTCACGCTGCACCGCAAAACGGTGCTCGGCGACAACCTGGGCCGGGTGTCGGAGGGCCTTGCGCTGGCGCTCTCGCGCGCCGACCTGGTCATCGTGGGCGGCGGCCTGGGCCCCACCGACGACGACCTGACGCGCGAGGCGATTGCGGCGGTCATGCAGGAGACGCCCGCCGAAGACCCCGAGCTGCTCGCGTGGCTGCGCGGCCTGTACGAGGCGCGGGGCCGCGTGATGCCCGAGGTCAACCGCAAGCAGGCGTGGCTGATTCCGAGTGCCGAGGCGCTGCCCAACCCGGTCGGCACCGCGCCCGGCTGGTTCGTGCGCCGCCAGACCGAGCAGGGCGAGAAAATCATCGTGGCGCTGCCCGGCCCGCCGCGCGAGATGCACAAGATGTGGCGCGAGCAGGTGCTGCCGCGTTTGCCGCTGCCGGGCCGCGCCCTCGTCCACACGACGATTCACACCCAGGGCATCGGCGAGAGCAACGTGGCCGAGATTCTGGGCGAGCTGACCCGGCAGGCGAACCCCAGCGTGGCGACGTATTTCCGCAAGACCGGCGTGGACGTGCGCGTGGCGGCGAGCGCGGACACGGAGGCCGAAGCCCGCGCCCTGCTCGCCCCCGTGCTGGACGACGTGCGCGGCAAACTCGCCCGCTGGACCTGGGGTGAGGACGGCCAAACGCTGGCGGGCGCGGTGGGCCAGCAGTTGGCCGGACGGACCCTGGGCGTCATCGAAGCCGGGAGCGCAGGTGCCCTGTCGCTGCTGCTCGCCGACGAACCGGCCTTCCACGACGCCGCCGTGACGCAGGACCACCGCCGCCTGATTACGCTGGGCCTGACGCCGGTGACCCTTAAGGAAGCGGGACTGGTCAGCGAACAGGCCGCCCGCGAACTCGCCGCCGGAGCGCGTGAACACCTCGCCTCCGACGTGGGCCTGAGCGTGGTCGTCGGCGTGACGGGCGAGCGGGCGGGTCAGGCCTACGCCGCGCTCGACACCGGCACCCTGCAAAAGACCGTCACCGTCAACTGGCCCGGCGACCCCGAGCAGGTCCGCGAGCGCGCGGCGGTGGCGGCCCTCGGGCTCGCCTTCCGGGCGCTGGCGGCAGGGGGTGAGGGATGAACAAGCCCGAAAAAAAGCCGGGGAGCAGGGCCGCTCAGGCCGGGGCGCGGCCCTCTCGCCCGGCGGCCCCCCGCAAGCAGCCGGGCCGGGAGTCGGAACACCAACCGTCCACCTACCGTCTGTTTTACGCCCTGCGCGTGCCCGCCGACATCACCGCGCCGCTCGCCGAGGCGCAGGCCAAACTGCGCGGCAACTGGCGAGCGGTGCGGCCCGACCAGATGCACGTCACCCTCTCGTACCTGCCCGCCGTGCCGCCCGAACGGGTGGAAGACCTCAAGCGCCTCGGCACCCGGCTCACGCAGGACCTGCCACCGCTGCACGTCAACCTGCGTGGCACTGGCTACTTCCCGAACGAGGGCAGCCCGCGCGTCTGGTTCGTCAAGACCGAGGCCGAGGGCCTGACCGAACTCGCGGAAAACCTGCGGGCCGGCATCCGTGAGCTGGGCATCGGCACCGACGACCTCGCGTTCAAGGCGCACATCACCCTCGCCCGCAAGAAGGGGCCCGCGCCCCGCCTCCCTCCCCTCATTTTCGACCAGAGCTGGACGGCCCCAGGACTGACGCTTTACCGCTCGATCCTGCGTAAGACCGGCCCGATCTACGAAGTTCAGAGCACGTTCCGTTTCCGGGGGTCAGCTTCCCAGACCTCCGCCGAATCCGCCCCCACTGCTGCGCCGAGCGCGCCCCAGGAGCACCCATGAGCAAGGACGCCACCAAAGAAATCTCCGCCCCCACCGACGCCAAGGAACGCAGCAAGGCCATCGAAACAGCCATGAGCCAGATCGAAAAGGCCTTCGGCAAGGGCTCGATCATGAAACTGGGCGCCGAGAGCAAACTCGACGTGCAGGTCGTCAGCACCGGCAGCCTCAGCCTTGACCTCGCACTGGGCGTGGGCGGCATTCCGCGTGGCCGCATCACCGAGATCTACGGCCCCGAGTCGGGCGGCAAGACCACCCTGGCCCTCGCCATCGTCGCGCAGGCCCAGAAAGCGGGCGGCACCTGTGCGTTTATCGACGCCGAGCACGCGCTCGACCCGGTGTACGCCCGCGCCCTGGGCGTGAACACCGACGAACTGCTGGTGTCGCAGCCCGACAACGGCGAGCAGGCGCTCGAAATCATGGAACTGCTGGTGCGTTCGGGCGCGATTGATGTGGTGGTCGTGGACTCGGTGGCTGCTCTGACCCCCCGCGCCGAAATCGAGGGCGACATGGGCGACAGCCTGCCCGGTCTTCAGGCCCGCCTGATGTCGCAGGCGCTGCGCAAGCTGACGGCGATTCTCTCCAAGACCGGCACCGCCGCCATCTTCATCAACCAGGTTCGCGAGAAAATCGGCGTGATGTACGGCAACCCCGAAACCACCACCGGGGGCCGGGCGCTGAAGTTCTACGCCAGCGTGCGCCTCGACGTGCGTAAGATCGGCCAGCCCACCAAGGTCGGCAACGACGCGGTCGCCAACACCGTCAAGATCAAGACCGTGAAGAACAAGGTCGCCGCCCCCTTCAAGGAAGTCGAACTCGCGCTGGTCTACGGCAAGGGCTTCGACCAGCTCAGCGACCTCGTGGGCCTGGCCGCCGACATGGACATCATCAAGAAGGCCGGCAGCTTCTACTCCTACGGCGACGAGCGCATCGGCCAGGGCAAGGAAAAGACCATCGCCTACATCGCCGAGCGCCCCGAGATGGAGCAGGAAATCCGCGACCGCGTGATGGCCGCCATCCGCGCGGGCAACGCGGGCGAAGCACCGGCCCTGGCCCCCGCGCCTGCCGCGCCCGAAGCCGCCGAAGCGTAAACCTCCTCTTGCTGCGTGCCCCCCGTCTGGGGGGTTTTGTTTTCTCTGCGCCTTTTGGCGGATGCGCGGCGCGTGTCGGGGCGTCAGACTGTGTTCACGCTTCGGGCCGGGCACTCACTGTGGGCGCATCGACAACCGGCCCGAAGGCGAGTCCCCTGTCCGGGTGAAGACAGGGGAGTTTTTACGTCTTGAGCTGCCCGACGAGTTGCACGTCACCCGCGCTGACCGTTTCCAGCCCCGCCGCCGTCTCCACCAGCAAGTTGCCCTGCTCGTCGAGGTCACGGGCCACGCCTTCCACCGTGCCGCGTGCCGTCGTCACCCGCACCGGGCGGCCCAGGGTCAGGCTGGTGGCTTTCCAGGTGGCGATGATGGCCGGGGCCGGTTGCGCCAGCCAGTGTTCGAGCTGAAACAGCACCTCGCCGAGCACGGCGGCGCGGGTCAGGTCCGGCACGCTCTCGTGCAGGTGGGCGGCTCCCTCCGGCGCGGTGCCCACATTGATGCCGATGCCGAGCACCGCCCGCCGCGCTTCCTCGCCGCGCAGGTCGGCTTCGAGGAGAATGCCTGCCAGTTTGCGGCCATCCGGGGTCAGCAGGTCGTTGGGCCATTTCAGGCCGCAGGGCACGCCGAGCGCGGTGCAGGCGGCGTGCAGCGCGACCCCGGCGGCAAGCGGCATCCGGACCAGGTCGGCGAGCGATAGGGCTTCGCGCAGCAGCACACTGAAGGCGAGAGTGCCGTGGGTGGTGTCCCAGACGCGGCCCCGGCGCCCGCGCCCGGCGGTTTGCCGCTCGGCGACCACCACCGCCCCGTGCGGCGCCGGCCCCCGCTCGCTGTCGGCCCAGAAGCGCACCTCGTCCTGAGTGCTGGTCACGGTGCCCTGATAGCGCAGCGCCCGCCCGAACTGCCCGCGCAGCGGCACCAGCCCCGGCGCGGGGGTGCCCGGTTCCAGGGCGTACCCGGCGCGGCTGATGAGGACCGGCACGCCGTCTTCCTGAAGGCGCCGCGCCAGGGTGTTGACCGTGACCCGCCCCAGGTCCAGCGCCCGGCCCAGGTCGTCTCCCGACTGGGGGCGGTCGGTCAGCAGCGGCAACAGTCGGGCAGGCATGCGCCACAGGGTAACAGGGCACCCCCCGACCGGGGGAAGTGGGACCGGCCGCAGAATCGGCAGAGGGTAACAGGCGGCGCGGCCATCATCTGCTATAAGGAAAGGTATGACGATGGTGCGGCAAACCAAGCAGCGGGCGGCGGTCATGGAGGTGCTGCGCACGCGCGCTCGCACCCCGACGCGGCGCAGGTCCACGCCCAGGTGCGTGAGCAGCTGCCGCATGTCAGTCTCGGCACGGTGTACCGCACCCTCGACGCGCTGGTACGCGACGGCATGGTCATGACCATCGAACGCGCCGGGCAGGCCACCCGCTACGACTACCGCCACCCCGGCGAGGAACACCACCACGCGGTCTGCCGCTCCTGCGGCGCCATCTTCGATGTGGAAGTGGCGGCCCTGCCCCAGCTGCCGAGCGGCGCCCTGCCCGCCGGTTTCGAGATCACCGACGTGCGGCTCGAATTTATGGGCGTGTGCCCCGATTGCCGGCACGGCAGCAACTGACAACCCAGCGACGGCACCTGTCCCCCGGCCCCCGCGCTAGCCTCTGCCCATGACCGTGCCTTCGTCCGAGCCGCCTTCGTTTCCCGAGTTCCGTGCGGAGGTGGCCTGGCCGGCTTTTTTGCTCGGCTGGGGACTGGGCGCGGCGCTGCTGTTCGGGGTGCGCGGGCTGGCCGACGCCCTGATCACCGACCCCTGCCGGGGCCGCACCCTGATTGCGCTGCTGGTCCCGCTGCTGCTGGGGCCGGGGGGCTTCGCGCTCGCCTCGCTGCACCGGGGAAGCATGAGCCGCGCGGCGCTGGGGCTGGGGCTGGTGGTCGCCTCGCTGTTTCCGGCGCTCTACGTGGGCACGCTCGACATCGGCAAGCTGCGCACCACCGGCTGCGCGGGCGGCTACCTCATCCTGACCGGGCCGGACCAGAAGTCGGCCAGCCGGGTCGAACTCCGCGCTGGAGAGACGCGCGAGGTGCAGGGGCGCATCGGGGGCTACACCCGCGAAACCCACCCCGGCCCCTTCAACCTGGAAGGCAAAAGCAGCGTCCCGAGCATTCAGGTCGTCTTGCCCCGCAAACAGGCGCGGGTCGGTGAGACGTTCCCGGTGCAGATCACGGCGGCGCCCGGCACACCCATCAACACCTACACCGTCAACGTGATAGCGACCCAGGGTAAGGGCGTGGGCGCCCCCGCCGCACTGGAAGTGGACGTGCGCCCCTGAAATAAGGGAGTTGCTGACTCCTTTCACTCGCGCGCACCTGTGACAGACCTCGCCGCCTCCGTTAGAGCAGTTCTCCGTATTACGCGTGCGTCGGAACAGCACCGCCACTCGCTCCATTCTTCGTCCTGCTCAGTGTTTTGTCCTCGCTCCGCTCGCCAAAATGCTGTGCCATCTTTTTGGCAAATGCTCTAAGCTTGCTCGGTGGATTGGTCCGAGGTCATCACCCTGAGTTACCGGACATTTTTGACCATGCTGGTCATCATGGACCCGGTGGGCCTCGCGCCCATGTTCATCGCGCTGGCGCGCGACCGCCCCGCCTTCGAGAAAAAGCGGCTCGCCCTCAAGGCCACGCTGGTGGCGGGCGGCATCATCTTCGTCTTCGGGCTTTTCGGGCGGGCGCTGCTCGAACACCTCGGCATCAGCCTGAGCGCCTTTCGCATCGCCGGGGGCATCTTGCTGTTCATGGTGGCGCTCGACATGGTGTCGGCCCGCCAGAGTGCCACCCGCGAAACCCCAGAGGAAGAACGCGAAGCCCAGGAACGCGAGGACATCAGTGTCTTTCCGCTCGCCATTCCGCTGATTGCCGGCCCCGGCACCCTCGCCAGCATCATGATTCAGACGAACGCCGCGCACGGCAACCCGATCCTGATGTTCGCGGTGTTTCTGGTGACGGGGATTGTCCTGGCGCTGTGTTACCTCGCCCTGCGGCTGAGCAACCAGATTGCCAAGGCGCTCGGCCTGACCGGCGTCAATGTGGTGACCCGCGTGCTGGGCGTGCTGCTCGGCGCACTGGCCGTGCAGTACATCGCCGACGGCACCCTGGAACTGATGCGCGGCGGCTTGCCGCTGAACTGACGCCAAAACAAAACCCCCCGGACGGTGAGGTCCAGGGGGCAAACAACCTGCGCGGTTTAGCGGCGGTTGGGGTCGTTGTTGGTGGTGGTCGTGCCGGTCACGACGGTGGTGTCGCGGCGGGGCTCAGTGGTCGTGGTGTGCACGACGGGGGTGGGCTGAGGACGGCCACGGTTCATCAGACCGGCGAGGCCCAGCAGACCCAGCAGGCCCCAGGGGAAGCCGGCGGGTTCCTTCTCGTTGCCGGGAACGCCGTCCGCTTCGGTGCTGGTGGTCACGGCGTCGTTCTGCACGTTGGTGTCGGTGGTGTCCGTGCTGGTGGTATCGGTGGTGGTGCTGGTATCGGTCGTGGTGCCGCTGGTATCCGTACCGGTGGTGTCAGTGCCGGTCGTATCGGTAGTGCCGGTGCCGGTGGTGTCGGTAGTGCCGGTGCCGGTGGTGTCGGTCGTGGTGGTGCTGGTATCGGTGGTGGTGGTGCCCGTGTCTTGGGCGTAGGCGACGGAACCGAGCAGGATGGTCAAAGCGAGGATAGACTTTTTCATGGTGATCTCCTTATCAGGTTGATGTGTTGTGAGTTCCAGTGGAAAGCCCACGCCTGAAGTTTCTGAAGTGTGACAACTGATACAGGAGCTTGAATGAGCCTCCCTGTAAGGAAGCTTTATCTGACGGCAAAATTAGCGGTGGGCCGTCCAGAGCTTTTCTTTACCCTGAGGGTGCGGGGCGCGTTCAGGCGCCGGGCGGCAGCAGGGTCAGCAGCGTAATTTCCGGCTCGCAGAGGTTGCGGACTGGCAACCCGCTCATGCCCAGGCCCCGGCTGACATAAGCGGGGATGCCCTGCGGCCCCCGGACCCAGCCCATCGTGAAGCGGGGGTCGGCGGGCACTTTCAGCGCGCCCAGCAGCGGCAACCGAACCTGTCCGCCGTGGGTGTGACCGCTGAGGACCAGCCCCGGCGCCGAGCGCAGCCGCAGCAGCACGTCCGGGTTGTGCGCGAGCAGCACGGTGGCCCGCGTGCCCGACCCGCGCAGCGCCGCCACGGAGTCCGCCTCGCCCATCCGCAGGTCGTCCACGCCACCCAGCCACAGGTCGTCGCGCAGGGACCGGCCTTCGTTGAGCAGCACGGTGACGCCCTGCCCGGCGAGCCCCGCACGCAGGGCGTCACGGCGCGCCGCCCAGTCCGCGCGGGACGCCTCTGGGCTCTGAGAAATGCTGCGGCCAAAGCTGCCGTAATCGTGGTTGCCCCACACCGCGTAGACGCCGAGCGGTGCCCGCAGGCGACCGAGTTCGGCGAGCAGGGCCGCCGTCTGCTGGGGACGCGCCGCCGCGTCGAAGTGGCTGTCCACCAGATCACCGCCGAGCAGAATCAGGTCGGGGCACTCGGCCAGCGTCGCGTCCACCCAGCGCCGCACGCTGCCTGCGCCGATATAGAGGCCGTAGTGCAGGTCGGTCAGCAGGGCGAGACGCACGGGCCGCGTTAGGCCCACCAGATTCCACTGCTCGTGCGTGACACCGAAGCGGTAGCCCTGGGCCACGGCGCTCACACCCAGTCCTCCGGCCAGCGCCCCGCCACCGACGAGCCAGCGCAGCAGGGCGCGGCGCTGGGGGTCGTGAGGCACAGGGGCAGGGTCAGGCGAAACAACGGACATGGCCTGACCCTAACAAGCCGGGGCCGGGCCAACGTCCGCCAGAAGGTGGAGAAGCTGGGGGGAGGGTCAGGCGATCACGCCGAGGTCGCGTCCCACCTGCTGATAGGCGCTCAGGGCCTGTTCCAGATCATCGCGGGTGTGCTCGGCGGTCACGATGTTGCGGATGCGGGCGAGGTCGCGCGGCACGGTGGGAAAGCCCAGCCCGACGGCGAAGATGCCCAGGTCGAACAGGCGGCGGCTGGCCTCGAACGCCGCGCTCGCCTCCCCGAAGACGACGGGGGTAATCGGCGTGACGCTGCCCAGGGTGTCGAAGCCCAGGCGGCCCAGCTCGGCCTTGAAAAAGCGGGTGTTGTCCCACAGCCGCTCCATCAAACTGGGGTCGCGTTGCACCTCGTCGAGGGCCGCCGCCAGCGCGCCCACCACTGCCGGGGGCTGCGCGGTGGAAAAGAGGTAGGGCCGGGCGCGGTTGATCAGCAGTTCGCGCAGGTCGGGGTGTCCCGCCGCGTAGCCGCCCACGCCGCCCCAGGCCTTGGAGAGGGTGCCCACCTGAATCACGTCGTCGGCGTACTCGAAGCCGAAGTGGTGCACCGTGCCGCGCCCCGCCTCGCCCATCACGCCTGAGCCGTGGGCGTCGTCCACGTAAGTGACGGCGCCGTAACGGCGGGCAACTTCCACCAGCTTGTCGAGCGGAGCCACGTCGCCGTCCATGCTGAACACGCCGTCGGTGACGACGAGTTTCAGGCCCTCGCTGGGATTTTCGCGCAGCACCCGGTCGAGGTCGGCGGGGTCGGCGTGCTTGTAGATTTTCTTGGTCGCCTTCGTCAGCCGCAGCCCGTCGATGATGCTGGCGTGGTTGAGTTCGTCGCTCACCACGAGGTCGCCCTCGCGCAGCAGGCCGCCGAGCACCCCCTGGTTGGTGGAAAAGCCGCTGTGCAGCACCAGCGCGCTGCCGGTGTGCTTGAAGTCCGCAAGTTGGCGCTCAAAGTCCTCGTGAATCCGCAGCGTCCCGGCGATGGTCCGCACCGCTCCGGCGCCCACGCCCCACTGCTGGAGGTACTGCGCGGCGCGTTCCTTGAGGCGGGGGTGGTCGGCAAAACCCAGATAATTGTTGCTCGCCAGGTTCACGACCTCGCGCCCGTCTACCCGCGTGCGGGCCCGTTGCGGCGCGTCGAGAACACGCGGTGAAATCAGCAGGCCGCTTTCGCGCAGGCCGGCGAGGTCCTGCCGGAGCCGTTCGCTCAGGCTGACGCCCGAAGCGGGTACGTCTGTCGTGGTGGTCATGCCGGGCAGTCTAGACGTTTCCTTTCCCTGAGTCGGGGTTATAAATCGCCCAGACTCCAACCTCCCCCAGTCGGGCGCCCCCGTGTGACGGCTGTGACAGAGGCCCTCCCCGTATACTTTGCAACGTTAAGTTTTTCTGAGGGTCGGCCCGGACCCGCCCACTCGCCCCAGCCCCGGAAAAACCCTGGTTGCCCTCCCCGCCGCACGTCTCTTTTGCCGCTCGCCGTCTCCCTGACCGAGGTCTTTGTTGCTATGCCCAATGCCGTTTACACCCTGAGTCTTCAGGCCCTGGCCCGGAGCGTGTCCGAACGGGGCGCCGACGCCCTGCTGACGGCAGCGCTGCGCGAACGCCAGCTCTCGCCCGAAGACGTGACCGCCGCCCAGATGCAACTGGTGCTGGCCGGTCCACTCGTGCACCGCCTGAGCACCATCCTGTCGCCGGAGCAGGCCCGCGCCGAGCTGAGCGCCCTGTCCACGCAACTCGACAGCAGTTTTTCCAGCACGCCCACCCTGTTTACCGACGTGGGCACCCTGAACGACTGGGACACCGGCCCCGCCGTGAGCGAGTGGACCGGCGAAGGCGACCTGCGCGGCGGGAACTCCGGGGTAACAGCGACCCGTGAAGCTGCCACCCAGGACACTGCCATCCAAGACACTGGCAGCGCAGTGGCAACCGACCCCGCACCCGACCACCTCGGCGCCGACGACTTCGAGTTCGACGACCCCGAGTACGCCGCCGCGCCGAGCACCCGCCACTACGCCCTGAACGGCGAGGCGGGGCAAGACGCCCTGATTCGTGACCTGGGCCGGATGCCGGGGGTGCTGGGCGTGATGGTCACGCGGGAAAACGGCGAGGTGCTGCGGGTCAAGGCGCTGCGCGACGTGACGCAGCTCGGCAGCGTGATGGCCGCCACCGGCCTGCTGCTGCGCCAGCGCGGGCTCAAGCTGCTCGCAGCGGACCTGGGCCAGCAGACGGTGTGCATGCGGCCCCTGGGCCCGTACTCGGTGGCGGTCATCGCCGGGCCGCAGGTCAACGTGGGGCGGCTGCTGACCGAGTTGCAGCAACTGGAGGCGAGCGGGTGAGGGCCAGCTTGGCGCTGCTGCTGGGGCTGCTCGTCAGCAGCGCGGCGGCCCAGGACCTGACCGCCTACCGCACGCTGGCCTACTCGCTCGACCGCGCGGCGGCGCAGGTGGGGAGCGACCGTGAAGCGGCGCGGGCCGAGCTGGGCCGGGCCGAAACGGCGCTCACGGCCCTGGCCCCCACCCTGCCCGGCGGGGAAGGGGGAACGCTGGCGAGCAACCTCCGCACGACCGTGGCGCGGGCGCAGTCGGCCCTGAGCCGCACGCCCGCCGAGGTGCAGGCCAACGTGCTGCTCACGCGCGGGCTGCTGCGGCGCGCCCTGTACGACCAAGCCCTCGGCACCTTGCCGCCGCAACCGGGAGCCGCCAACGACAGCGCCGCGCTGCGCTTGCTGGGCCGCGAACTGGGATTGCAGGGCGAGGAGCTGGCGTCGCTGAGCTTGCAAGCCCGCCTCGGCCAGCGAGGCGCCGTGCAGTGGCGGGTGCAGCGGGTGGCGGCGAACAAAGTGCTGGCTGCGCTCCAGGCCACCGGCACTGCCCAGCCACGCACCACTAATTACCTCTCGCTGACGCGGGCGTCGAGCTGGTTTGCCCTGGTCCGCGAACCCGGACGCGAGGCCACGCCGCCGCTGGGCGTGCCGCAGTTCGAGCAGGCCTTGCAACAGGTCAGCAGCGGCGACCAGACCGGACTGGCCGAGTCCCTGACGAATCTGCAAGCCGGCGCGACCGACCTGAACCAGCGGCTGGCAGCGCATCCTCCCGCCGCTGCTCCGGCAACTTCCGGTGCGCCCGCGTCGCCGGACACGACGATCATCCCAGACCCGGCGACCGCCACGACGGACCCTGGCACCAGCGACGGCGGCGACCTTACCCCTGGCGTGACCGAGCAGATGCCACCCGCAGCCACTGAGCCGGCGGCCCCCGCCCCGGCAGCGGTCAGCACGCCCGTTCAGACTCTCGACGCTGTCTACGCCGCGCTCGCCCGCGCCCTGACGGCCAGCGGGCACGGCGACCCGGCGCAGGCGCGGACCACGCTGGCGCAGGTCACGCCGCTGCTCGGCGAGTTACCCCCAGCGGTGCGGTCAGCTCCCGCCTTCGAGCCGTTCGGACGCGACTTGCAGACCCTGCAACAGCGCAGCGGCCTGCGGCCCGACGACATTCAAGCCCTAATCGCCACGCTGGGCAGCGCCGAGCAGCAGGCGGCGGGGCAAGCTGTAGCGGGCAGCGACGGCTTCTCGGCGGGCGTGGCGCGCTCGCTGGGCGGCGGGGTGCGGGCACTGCTGGGGCTGGCGCTGGCGGCGCTGTGCCTGCTGCCGCTCTACCTGCTGCGCTTCGCCTTTGGGGGCAGCAACGTGTACTGGCGCTCCATCTGGGCGGGGCTGCTGACCGCGCTGCTGCCGCTGCTCTTTGAAGGGCTGTTTGGGCTGCTGGGCTGGCTCGGCGACCTGCTCGACCTGCCGCTGCTGCGCGGGGCCGTCAACCTGACCCTGTCGCAGGGGGCAGGTGGGCTGCTGGTGCGCGGGCTGCTCAGCGCCGCTGGGCTGGCCCTGCTCGCCTACGGGTTCCGGGGGCTGTGCCAGCAGTTCGGGCTGCTGGGGCGCCGCGTGGCCGCCGTCCCGACCTCCCGCCCGCCGAGCCGCTACACCCAGGCCGACATGGACTGGGACGAGGAACTCTGAATGGCTGATCTGCTTTCTTTCTGCTGCTCGCCCGACTGCCGGGGCGCGGCTCACGCTGCCCGGGGCCTTTTTCTGACAGGATGGACCGCATGACGGCCACCACCCCGCCCCACAAGCTGCCGGTCCGGATGCTCGGCGACCTGGTGTCGGCCCGCTCGCTCGAGAAGGTGCTGCAAGACGCTGCCCTTGCCCGGGGCGTCACCGTCGAGCAGCTCTGGCCCTCGGCGCTGGCGGACGTGCTCAAGCACGACGTGTACCGCCGCTTGTTGCTCGGCGTCTCCCCCATGCTCGCCAAAAAGCGCATCCTCGACGTGCTGAACGAGCTCGACAAGCTCCCCAGCGAGTCGCTGCCGCCCGCTGGCCTGAGCCCGGTGAGTGAACTCGAAGACGCGTCACGCCGCTTTACCCTGTATTTCGACTGGCCCGAGACCCAGCGCCTGCGCGGCGTGCTCGGCACCGCCCGCACTGAGAGCGAGGCGGGGCGCAACGTCTCGGCGCTGGTGCAGGAAGGGCAGACGCTCATCGGCCAGATGGAGCGGCGGCTGCAAGAAGGGCTGGTGCAGCAGGAACAGGAACTCGCCGAGCTGCGCGACGTGTTTGGCCGGGTGCAGCCGCTCGGCGGTAAGGACGTGCGGCGCCTGGAGAGCCTCATCGGGCAACTCGAGGAGGCCCAGAAGCAGGGCACGCTGCTGCCCGCCGAACTCGAACGCGCCCGCAACCTGTCGTTCAAGCTGCGCCGCAGCCTGGAAAGCAGCGTGATGCAGAGCGCGGGCGAGGCGCCCGCCGTTGACGCCCAGGCGCGGGTGCAGGCGCTCGAGCAGGAAGAAGTGACGCGTAAGCTGATCGCCCTGCAACGCGACTACGCGCCGCTGTGCGCGCCCGGCCCGAGCTCGAGCGGCAGCAGGACGAGTACCGGGTGCGCCAGTCCACCGGGCGCCTGAGCGAGACGGCAGTGGACGCCTGGCGCGAGACACTCGAAGCGGCGCGCCAGCAGACCTTGCAGGCGCAGCGCGAGGAACTGGCCGAGCTCGCCGAACAGCTCGGGCAGCAGGTGGACGGGCAGGCGCTCAACGACGCCCGCGTGGCGCTCGACGTGGCCCGCATGACCCTGCAAGGCGGCGGCCTGGCGACCGAGGAACTGCGCGAGCTGCGCGCGGTGGCGCAGGCGCTGACGCACTCGCCCGAACTCGCCGAGCGCATTCTGGAAGGCCAGCGCGAACTCGCCGAACTGGAGCGCAGCGCCCGCGACGTGCCCGGCGCGGCGGCGGCCCTGGCGGTGGCCCTG
Source organism: Deinococcus radiodurans R1 = ATCC 13939 = DSM 20539 (assembly GCF_000008565.1). Classification (GTDB taxonomy): domain Bacteria; phylum Deinococcota; class Deinococci; order Deinococcales; family Deinococcaceae; genus Deinococcus; species Deinococcus radiodurans. Next base: position 2,349,023 of record NC_001263.1, read on the forward strand.
ACCGGAGCCCGGCAGGCCATCGAGCGCGGCGAAGCCTACGACCTGGCCCCGCTGTGGGCGACGCTGGAGCGTCAGATGAGCCAGGCGGCGGCGCAGCGCCAGGACTTCGACGCCCGCGCCGACTTCGTGATTGCCGAGTACGACGAGGTGCGCGGCCTGGCCGGCGAGACGATTCAGCGCCTGGGCCGCCTCGCCGACGCCCTGCGTGCTCAGCGCCGCCTCGGGCCGATGAGCGCCGACGCCCGCGAGCGCTACGCCCAGACGCTCGACGGTGCCGAGGCCCTGCTCGGTGAAGCCCGCGCCGAGTACGAGGCCGCGCAGAAAGTCACCGCCACCTTCGGCGAGGACGCGCTCGACAACCTGCTCGACGTGTTCGACTTCGGCGGCGAAAGCCTCGACGATGCGCCCGGTGGCAGTGGCTTGTTCGGAGGTGCGCTGGCCCCGACGAGCAGCGTGGATGAGCCGCTGGCCCCGACGAGCAGCGTGGATGAGCCGCTGGCCCCCGCCAAGCCTGCGGAGCCGGCCAGCAGCGACCCCTTCGCCGCCCTGCTGGGCCTGAGCACCGGAGCCTCGGCGTCTGCCGCTCAGCCAGCCAGCGTTCCCGACGCGGCGTCTTCCCTGAGCCTTCCCGCCGGGGCCCGCGCCGACATCTGGCAGGTGCGCGGCAGTGCCGTCGTGGCCGGGCCCGAGGACGGGGCGGCGCAGGGCGTGGCGGCGCTACTCGCCCAGGCCGATGCGCTGGGACTGTACCGCCTCGACATGGGCGACGACGCGCACGTCTGGTCGGCCCGCGCCGCGGGTGAGGGCGAGTGGCGACTGGCCCGCGCCGCCGACTGGGACAGCCTCGACGACGACGCCGGCCCCTGGCTCGACACGGGCGAGCTCTGAGCGTGGCAGCCCAGGCTCTTCTCAGCGTCGGTGAGCGTCGGCTGCTGCGCGGCGTGGACGAGCAGCGGGCGCTCGGCGCGGCACTGGCACGAGCCCTCGCGCCGGGGAGCGTTCTGTTTCTGGAAGGCGAACTCGGCGCGGGCAAGACCACGCTCACCCAGGGCCTGCTCGCCGCGCTCGGGTTCGACGGCCACGTCACCAGCCCGACCTACGCGCTGATGCAGCTCTACCCTGCGTCCGCCGGACAGGTGCTGCATGTGGACGCCTACCGAGTGCGCGACGTGGCCGAGCTCTACGAGATGGACCTCGACGAACTGATTGCCGGGAGCCGCCTGAGCGTCATCGAGTGGGGCGAGGGGCTGTACGCCGATTACCCGCAGGCGCCCATCTACCTGTTTGAGCACGTGGAAGGTGACCCCGAGACGCGGCGCGTGACCCGGCGGCGCTGACGGCGACCCCACGCCCAGAGCAGCTATACTGCTGCGGTTATGCGTACCGTGACGGTTGGCACGCGAGGCAGCACCCTGGCCCTCGCACAGACGCGCTGGGTGGTCGCCCGCCTGAAAGAAGAGTGGCCTGAAACCGATTTCAGGATTCAGACCATTTCGACCAAGGGGGACCGCAACCGCGAGAGCCTGGAGCAACTGGCGCAAAAAGGCGACAAGGGCTTCTGGGTCAAGGAAATCGAGGAAGCGCTGCTCGCCAAGAAAATAGACATCGCGGTGCATTCGCTCAAAGACCTGCCCACCGAGCAGCCCGAGGGCCTGGAAATTTCCAGCATTCCCAAGCGGGTGGACGGGCGCGACGCCCTGATTGGCCGCGAAGGGATGAAAAAGCTGGCCGAGCTGCCCGAGGGCGCACGCATCGGCACGAGCAGCGTGCGGCGCAAGGCGTTTTTGCGCGCCTACCGCCCCGACCTGATTGTCAAGGATCTGCGCGGCAACATCGACACCCGGCTCGCGGCGCTGGGCAGCGGCGAGTACGACGCCATCATCCTGGCGGCGGCGGGCCTGATTCGCACCGAGCAGCGCCACCGCATCGATGAGTTCGTGGACCCCGACATTCTGCTGCCCGCCCCCGGCCAGGGCGCCCTGGCGCTCGAAACCCGCACGGAGGACGACCTGACCATCGAGGTCGCCTACGCCATTCACGACCACGCCACCGACGACCGCATCACCGCCGAGCGCGAGTTTCTGGCCGGGCTGGGCGCCGGGTGCATGGCGCCGGTCGGGGCGCACGCCGTCATCAAGAACGGGCTGCTCACGCTCGAAGGCTGGGTGGGCGCGCTCGACGGCACGCAGGTCATCCGCGCCACCTCGCAGGGCGACGTTGCCGAATGCGCCGATATCGGGGCCGAGCTCGCCGCCGACATGCTGGAACGGGGCGCGGCGGAGCTGATCGAAGCCGTGCGCGAGTAAGCCGCGTGAAGGTTCCTCCCCGGGCCTGGACGCTCGCGGCACTTGCCGGGCTGTTGTGGCTGACCATCGGCCTGTTTCAGAAGACAGGGCGCGGCGTGGCCTTCGGAGAAGCGTTCGTCAGCGAGCTGCCCGTCACCGCGCTGGTCTTTGTGGTGGCGTTGGTGGTGGCGGCGCAGCGCAACCGCTGAGGCACAGGCACCGAGCAAACACAACCTGTCCTTGCTGCATGATGACCCTCTGCTTCGGTGGAGGGTTTTCGCGTTCTGGCGCCCCCCTCTCCCCTATCTATTACCCTGCCCCCATGCCTGCTTCTCTGCCGCGCCTCGCCCTGATTCACACCGGCGGCACCATCGCCAGCCGGCCCAGTCCCGACGGACGCGGGCTGACGCCGCAAACGCCCCCCGCGCTGCCGGGGCTGGAAGGAGTGCAGGTCAGCGAACACCAGCCGTTCAACCTGCCGAGTCCGCACGTCACGCCCGCGCACATGCAGCAGCTCGCGCACCTCATCGAGCAGCTCGCCGGGGGCCACGACGCGGTGGTGGTCACGCACGGCACCGACACGCTGGAAGAAACGGCCTTTTTCCTGCACCTGTGCCTGCCCGCTGGGCTGCCGGTGGTGCTGACCGGCTCCATGCGCCACGCCGAGGAAGTCTCCTGGGACGGCCCCGGCAACCTGCTCGACGCCGCGCAGGTCGCGCTGTGCCCGCAGACGGCGGGGCGTGGGCCGCTCGTCGTGTTTGGCGGGGACATCTTCGACGCCCGCACCGTGACGAAGGTGCACACCAGCGCGGTGGACGCGTTCGGCGGCTATCCCGGTCCCATCGGGCGCATCGACCGCACCGCCGCCGGGCCGCAGGTCCACTATTTTGCCCGGCCCGAACCGCGCCCCACTTTCCGCCCGGTCACGCTGGAGCGGCGGGTGGAGATTCTCTATGCCTATGCCGGCTGGCAGGGCGAGGGCTACGCCGGGGCGCTGGAGCGGGCCGACGGACTGGTGATTGCCGCGCTCGGCACCGGCAACCTGCCGCCCGAACTGCTGCCACTCATTGCCGCGACCGACAAGCCGGTGGTGCTCGCTACCCGCACCCACGCCGGGCCGATTTTGCCGGTGTACGGCTACGCGGGCGGCGGCGCGACGTTGGTGGAAGCGGGCGCGATTCCCGCCAGTTTTCTCAACGCGCACAAGGCGCGGCTGCTGCTGCTGGTGCTGCTTAACCTGGGAGCGTCGCGCGAAGATATCCGGCGGGTCTTTACGCAGGGCGTCTTCTGATACCCTGGCCCCATGACGGTTTTACCTTCGCCATTTTTTCAGCGGGGCAGCGCACAGGGCTAAGAGGAGCCCCGTGCGTCTGCCCCGCTGCTTTTGGCGGGGCGTTTTTTTGATTCGTCCCTAAGAGACACGACTGCTGGAGGAACACATGCAAGACACCGCGATTCAGGAAATTCAGGGGGCCGAGACGCTTGAGGCGCTGCAGGCCGTCAAGACGAAGTACGTCGGCAAGTCCGGCCTGGTGACGAAAGAACTTGGGAGCCTCGGCAAGCTGCCGCCCGAGGAACGCAAGGCGTGCGGCGCCGAAATCAACGTGGTGCGCGCCGCGATTCAGGCCGCGCTGGACGAGAAAGAGTCAGCCCTCAAGCGCGCGGCACTCGACGCTAAACTTGCCAGCGAAGCCATCGACGTGACGCTGCCGGGCCTGCCCCTGCCGGCGGGCGGGCTGCATCCCATTTCCCGCGTGCTCGACGACCTGATCGGCATCTACCGCCAGATGGGCTACGCGGTGATCGAGGGGCCGGAAGTCGAGGAAGAGCACTACAACTTCGAGGCGCTCAACGTGCCGTGGTATCACCCCGCGCGCGACCTGCAAGACACCTTCTGGCTGGAAGACGGACGCCTGCTGCGCACCCACACCTCGCCCATGCAGATTCGCTACATGGTGGACCACGAGCCGCCCTTCAAGATCGTGGTGCGCGGCAAGGTCTACCGCTACGAAGCCACCGACGCCACCCACGAGGCGATGTTTCACCAACTGGAAGGGCTGGTGGTGGGCGACGGCATCAGCATGAGCGACCTCAAGGGGACCATTGCCGAAATGGCGCGCGGGCTGTACGGCGCGAGCGCCAAGGCGCGCTTTCAGCCCAGCTATTACCCCTTCGTGGAACCCGGCGCCGACTTCGCCGTGTACTGGGAAAACCCGCGCGGCGAGAGCAAGTGGCTGGAACTGGGCGGCTGCGGCATGGTGCATCCCAACGTGTTCAAGGCGGTGGACGACCTGCGCGAGGCGGCGGGCAAGGACCGCGTGTACGAGGGCAAAACCGGCTTCGCGTTCGGGCTGGGGCTGGAGCGCATCGCCATGCTGAAGTACGGGATTCCCGACATCCGCTACTTCTACGCCAACGACCCGCGCGTCATCGGGCAGTTCCGGGGGGAACTGGGATGAACGTCAGCCTGCGGGCAGCGACGGCCACCGACGCCCCGCTGGTCGCCGCTTTGCTGCACGACTTCAACACCGAGTTCGGTGCGCCGACTCCCGACCTGCCGACCCTCACCCGCCGCTTTGCCGGACTACTGGACCGCGCCGACGTGCTGGTGCTGCTGGCCGAGAACGGCAACGCCCCGACTGGCTTAGCATTCCTCACCTTTCGTCCGACCCCTTACTGGGACGGCCCGCTGGCGCAGCTGGAAGAACTGTATGTCCGGCCTGAGCTGAGGGGCGGGGGCACCGGCACGCAGCTGTTGCACCGGGCCATCGCCCTGACCCGCGAGCGCCACGGGCAGGAGATGCACATCAACGTGGACGAGGTGGACCGGGACACCCGGCGCTTTTACGAGCGGCACGGTTTTATCAACGTGGAACCCGGCCAGAACGAGCGGATGCTCTGTTACCTGCGGGAACTTTGAACCCGCCTACGCCCGCGTCCATCTTGCGATTGGAGAACTTATGTCTGCAAATCCACCCCTGCGCCCCCGCGCCGTTGCCCTCATTTACGACGACCAGCACCACATCCTGCTGATGCTGCGCCACAAGAACGGCAAGAAGTACGCCACCCTGCCCGGCGGCGGCATCGAAGAAGGCGAAACGCCGCAAGGAGCCTGCGCCCGCGAGGTGCTGGAGGAAGTCAACCTGACCGTGCAGGTCGGTGAGCAGGTGCTGGAACTCGACAACCTGCACGGCGCCAACCCCAGCCACGAGCACTACTTCCGGTGCCGCGTCGTCAGCGGCGAAATGCGGCTGGGCGACGGCCCCGAAGGCATTCGCCAAAGCGAAGACAACTGGTATCAGCCCGAGTGGGTCGCCCTGAACCGCCTCGAAGAAGTGAATCTGGTGCCCGAACAGGTGCGCGAACTCGTCCGAACTCAAGAGGTCAACCCATGAAACTTCCCTACTCCTGGCTCAAAGAACTGATTCCCGACCTCCCGCCCGTCGCTGACCTCGAACCCACCTTCGCGCATCTCGGGCTGCCGCTCGAAGGCGTGGAGGACGTGCCCGCGCCGGTGGGCGGCGTGCTGCTGGTGGCCGTGAAAGCCGCCGAACCGATGGAGGGCACGCAGCTCACCAAACTGACGCTCGACACCGGCGAGAATGGTGAAAAGACCATCGCCAGCGGTGCCCCCAACGCGGTGGGTCTGCCGGCGGGCACGATGGTCGCGCTGGTCACGCCCGGCACCACGCTCGGCGGGATAACCTACGGCGTGCGGCCCATGCAGGGCGTCGAAAGCTGGGGCATGGCCGCCAGCGCCAAGGAACTCGGCATCGGCGAGAGCAACGCGGGCATTCTGACCTTCCCGGCAGGCACGGCGGCGCCCGGCACACCCCTGCGCGAGCTGTGGCCCGCCGACAGCGTGCTGGACGTGGAAGTCACGCCCAACCGCGCCGACGTGCTGAGCGCGCTGGGCCTCGCCCGCGACCTCGCGGCGTACCTGAACCTGGAGCTGAAAGAACCCCAGATTCCTGCCGCACCCACCCAGCCGGGCGAGATCCGCGTCAGCCTGCCTGACCGGGGCCGGGTGCTGGACCGCGACCCGCAGGGCAAACTGCGCTTCGGCTGCGACCATTTCGCCGCCCGCGCCGTCAGCGGCCTGCAAAACGGCCCCGCGCCGCTGTGGATGCAGCGCCGGGTCAGCCTCGCGGGGATGCGCTCCATCGACCTGATCGTGGACACCTCCAACTACGTGATGCTCGAACTCGGTCAGCCCACCGCGCTGTACGACCGCCGCGACGTGGCCGGGGACGGCCTGGTGGTGGCCTTCGGTCTGCGCGAGGGCGAGACTGTCAAGGACCTGCTGGGGAATACGCATCAGGTCGGCCCGGAGGACCTGCTGATTCTAGACGCGGGAATGAGCGACGAACCGGTGATGACGGTAGCCGAGGCTTTTGCCAGCGCCGGGCAGCCCAAGGAAGGCTCGCACGTGCTGGGCATCGCGGGCATCATGGGGGGCGACCACGGCCACGTGCGTGCCGACACCCGCGACGTGGTGATCGAGTCGGCGCACTTCGACCCCGTGTTGCTGCGCCGGACCTCCACCCGGCTGGGCCTCAAGACCGACGCCGTGTACCGCTACGAGCGCGGCGTGGACCCGCTGCTGGCGCCCAAAGCTGCCGTGCGGGTGGCCGAGCTGCTGCGCGCGGCGGGCGGCACCCCCGAAGCCGGGCAGACGGTGGTGGGCACCCCCGAAGTGCCGCAGACCATCACCACGACCGGCGAGCAGATTCGCGCCCTGCTGGGGATGCACATCGGCACGGCGGAAATGCGCGAGAGCCTCACTCGCCTGGGCTGCACAGTGACGGGCGACGGCGACAGCCTGACCGTCACCCCGCCTTCGTGGCGGGTGGACATGGTCATCTGGCAGGACCTCGCCGAGGAAGTCGCCCGACTGCACGGCTTTACCGAGTTGCCCGAAACGCTGCCCACCCTGCGCGTGCACGAGAGCAACATCGGCGCCTCGGCCCAGAGCGAAGCCCGCGCGGAACTGCGGCGCACCCTCGCCGGGCTGGGCTTTCAGGAGGTCGTGACTTACACCTTCACCAGCGACGAGGAAGCGCAGAAGGCGCGGGCCGAGGCGCCCGGCGTGCGCCTGCGTAACCCCATGACCACCGACCGCACTGGGATGCGCACGGCGCTGTACCCCTCGCTGCTGCGGGCGGCGGGCGCACACCCGAAAGGCGAGCGGGCGCTACTGTTTGAAATCGGGCGGATTTTCCCGGCGGCGGGCGAGCAGGAACGCCTGGGCCTGCTGATGCGCGGCGACCTCGCGGCCCGCACCTATCAGGACGGCGTGCGCGGCGATTTCAGCGTGTTCAAGGGACTGGTGCAGGGCTTTGCCGGAGCGGTCGGCGCCAGCTTTGCGCTGGAGCAACTGCGCGGCGACGACGTGCCCGCCGCCCTGCACCCCGGCGTCGCGGGCGCGGTGGTCTGGAACGGCGAGCGGGTGGGCTGGTTGGGCGCGCTGCATCCCGAAATTGCCCAGGAATTTGGCTTGAAAGGCGACACTTTCCTGATGGAAGCCGCGCTGCCGCTGCCGGGCCGCGACTGGGCCTTCCGCGACCCCAGCCGTGCCCCCGCCGCGTGGCGTGACCTCGCGGTGATTGCGCCGCAGGGCGTGAGCTACGGCGACATCGTCGGGGTGCTGAAAGGCGCGGGCGGCGAACTGCTGGAGAGCGTGGAGCCCTTCGACGTGTTCACCGGCGAACAGGTGGGCGCGGGCAACCGCTCGGTGGCGGTGCGCCTGACCTACCGGGGCGCCAAAACCCTGACCGACGAGGAAGTGGACCCGGTGTTCAACGCGCAGATTGACGCGGTGAAGGCGCGGGGCTGGGCGATTCGGGAGAAGTAAATAACGCGGGAGTAGAGGGGCCGGGGCCGTTGCTCTGGCCCTCTTTATTTGCCAGCATCAGTCATGACCGACCTCTCGGCAGCCTGGGCCGCTTTTGAAGCGCATGACTACGCGCTGGCTGAACGACAGGCCCAGGCGTTGCTGGCTCACCCCGCGACAGCCAGTGGGGCGCGTTTTATGCTGGGTTACGTCTACGCGTTTATGGACCGCTTTGACGAGGCGCGGGCCAGTTTCCAGGCGTTGCAGCAGCAGGCGCAGAAGTCAGGTGACCACACCGCCGAGCACCGCGCGCTGCATCAGGTCGGCATGGTGGAGCGGATGGCGGGTAACTGGGACGCCGCCCGCCGCTGCTTTCTGGAGGAGCGCGAATTGCTCGCCTCGCTGCCAGAAGACCCTCTGGCGGCTTCCGCCAACGCTTATGAAGTGGCGACGGTAGCGCTGCACTTCGGCGATCTGGCCGGAGCACGGCAGGAATACGAGAAGAGCCTGGTCTACGCGCAGCAGGCCGACGATCAGGTAGCGATAGCGTGCGCGTTCCGGGGGCTGGGCGACCTCGCTCAGCAGGAGAAGAATTTGCTCGAAGCGCAGCAGCACTGGCTCAGGGCACGGGACATTTTTGCGGAACTTGAAGATAGTGAAGCCGTGAATGAGCTCATGACGCGACTGAATGGAACAGAGGGCTGACCTACCCCCCAGTCACTCCCCCGACCACACCCGCCCCGCCGGTTGCTGCTGCGTCAGGCAGTGAAAGGAGCCGCCGCCCTCGATGATCTTGCGGCTCGGCACGCCGATGACCTCACGGCCCGGAAACAGGGGCCGCAGCACGTCGAGCGCCTGCTTGTCGTTGGGGTCGCCGTACTGCGGCACCACGACAAAGCCGTTGCCGATGTAGAAGTTGGCGTAGGTGGGCGGCAAGCGGCCCTCGGCGCCCTCCAGCCGGTGGGCCGGCAGCGGCAGCTCGACAATCTGATAAAAGTCGCCCCCCGGCGTTCGCAGCTCGCGCAACGTCGCCAGGTTGCGTTGCATCACCGCGTGGTTGGCGTCGTTGGGGTCGGCCTCCACACTCGTCACGATGACGTTCTCGGCAGCAAACCGAGTAATGGTGTCGATGTGCCCGTCGGTGTGGTCGTTTTCCAGCCCGCCGTCGAGCCAATGCAGCTTTTTCACGCCGAGCTGGTCGGAGAGCAGGAAGGTGTAGCCCTCCTCGCTGAGCCCCGGATTGCGAGTGTCGGTCAGAAAGCACGAGCGGGTCGTGAGCGCCGCGCCGTCTCCGGCGATTTCCAGGCCGCCGCCTTCCAGCACTTCGGGGCGGTCCCAGTGGCCCATCCCCAGGAACTGCGCCACGTACTCGGGCACCCGGTTGTCGTTTTCCCACTCGAACTTGCCGCCCCAGGCGTTGAAGCGCCAGTTGACGAGCGCGACTTCGGGGTCTTTCTCGCCGCGCGTCACAAAGAGCGGGCCGGAGTCGCGCAGCCACGAGTCGTCGAGCGGCACCCGATGAAAGCGCACGTTGTGCCCCGTCAGCCGGGCGCGGGCGTCGCGTTCGCTTTCCTCGTCGCGGACGAGCAGCTCGACGCGCTCAAAGCGAGCGATGGTCCGCACCAACCCCGCGTACTCGTCGCGCACCCCGGCGAGGTGGCCGAACCACAGCTCGTCGTCGGCGGGGTAGCCCATCCAGGTCGCCTCGTGCGGGGCCCATTCGGGCGGCATGGCAAAGCCCAGGTCACGGGGGGTCGGGTCTTGCGGCGTGAAGTGCTTCATCGGGCGCATGTTAGCGGGACTGGCGCCGCCATCAGCGCAGATCGAGGGTCAGCCGGGGCGTCCGGTCTTGCCCTAGCCGCGACGCCCCCGTCAGCTTGAGGGTTCCTGCCGGAGTGTTGACCGCGCGCCCCGGCAGCGTCAGTTTCAGGGTGCGGGTCGCACTTCCCTTCGTCACCATCACGCTCGCCGTGACCTGCCCCGCCAGCAGGCAATAAGCGCGGGGCGGGCAGCGGCCATCGGTCAGGCGCAGCACGGTCACGGTGGCGCCGCCGACTCTTACGGTCTGTCCAACACGCACGGTCAGGGGCGCCGCCGAGGCGAGAGGCAAGGCGGCCAGAAGCAGCGTGGTCGGCAGCAGGGTGGTCAGCAGATGGTTCATGTTCGTTCTACGAGCCAGGGCGGGGGATGGTTGCCTGTCGGCGTCACAAGAACCCGTGCCACAGGAACCCCAAAAGAAAACGCCCCGCTCCACCGGGGAGCAGGGCGCAGGGGGTCTAAAAGACTCAGGCGTTCACGAGTTCGGCGTGTTCCCAGCCGAAGACGGCCTTGTCGTCCACCGCCAGCGCTTCGTTGCCGGCCTTGATGGTCGCGGCGAGCGCCTTGGTTTCGGGGAACAGCTTGGTGAAGTAGAACTTGGCGGTCTGCGTCTTGGCGAGGTAGAAGCCGTCCTTGTCGTTGCCCGCGTCGATCTGGTCGTGGGCGATCTTCGCCATGCGGGCCCACAGGTAGCCGTACACCACGTGGCCGAAGAAGCGCAGGTAATCCACGGCGGCGGCGTTCACTTCATCCGCACCTTCGGGGCCGGTCATCGCCTTCTGGCCGATCACCATGGTGATGGAGCCGAGCTGCTGGGCGGCCTTGCCGAGCTGGTTGACGTAGTCGCCGATGTTTTCGTCGCCTTCGTTTTCTTCGGCAAAGGCTTGCAGGGTGCCGGCGAGCTTCTGGAGCTTCTTGCCGCCGTCCATCAGGACCTTGCGGCCCAGCAGGTCGAGCGCCTGGATGCCGTTGGTGCCTTCGTAGATCTGCCCGATGCGGGCGTCACGCACGAACTGCTCCATGCCCCATTCCTGGATGTAGCCGTGACCACCGAAGACCTGCTGGCTCTGCACAGCCACGTTGAAGCCGTTGTCGGTCATGAAGGCCTTGGCGATGGGGGTCAGCAGGGCCACCATGTCGCCGGCTTCCTTGCGCTGGGCTTCGTCGGCGTGGTGCGACTCGATGTCGAGATTCAGCGCCAGCCACAGGGCCAGGGCCCGGCCCGCTTCGCTGTAGGCCTTGCCGGTCAGCAGCATGCGGCGCACGTCGGGGTGCACCAGGATGGGGTCGGCTTCCTCGCTGCTCACGCGGGGTTCGTGGCGCATCTGGATGCGGTCCTTGGCGTAGGCCAGCGCGTTCTGGTAGGCGACTTCGCCGAGGCCCAGACCCTGCATACCGGTGCCGAGACGGGCGGCGTTCATCATGATGAACATGTGGTTCATGCCCTTGTTGACTTCGCCGACCAGCCAGCCCTTGGCGCCGTCGAAGTTCAGCACGGCGGTCGCGTTGCCGTGAATGCCCATCTTGTGCTCGAGGCTGCCGCAGACCACGCCGTTGCGCTCACCCAGGCTGCCGTCGGCGTTGGGGATGAACTTGGGCACGAGGAACAGGCTGATGCCCTTGGTGCCCTTGGGGCTACCTTCGAGGCGCGCCAGCACGAGGTGCACGATGTTCTCGGACATGTCGTGCTCACCGGCGGAGATGAAGATCTTGGTGCCGGTCACGCTGTAGGTGCCGTCGCCGTTGTCGCTCGCCTTGGTGCGGATGATGCCCAGGTCGGTGCCGGCGTGCGGCTCGGTCAGGCCCATGGTGCCGGTCCAGCTGCCGTCCACGATGTGCGGCAGGTAGAGCTTCTTCAGCTCGTCGCTGCCCACGGCGTGCAGGGCCGCGTAGGCGCCGTGCGACAGGCCGGGGTACATGCCCCAGGCCACGTTCGCCGAGCAGATCATTTCGTTCATGGCGATGCTGACAGTGTGGGGCATACCCTGACCGCCGTACTCGGGGTCGGCGTCCAGCGCGGTCCAGCCGGCGTCGCAGAACTTCTTGTAGGCAGCCTTGAAGCCTGCGGGCGTGGTCACGTTGCCCTGCTCGTCGCGCTTGCAGCCTTCCTGGTCGCCGACCTGGTTCAGCGGCTGGATTTCGGTTTCGACAAAGCGGGCGGCCTCGTCGAGCACCTGGGACAGCAGGTCGAAGTCGGCGGTCTCGTTGTCCCGGTAAAAGGGCATGGCGGCGAGCTGGTCGCCGGCGCCGAGCAGTTCCTGCATGACGAACTTCATGTCGCGGGTGGGGGCTTTGTAGCTGGGCATGATTCCTCCGTGTAAGGGCAGACTCTTCCCCTGAAGGAGAGCCTGGGCTTTGAAATTGAACCGAGTATAAAACTTTGCGGGGCGAATGTCATGAGGCCGACTCCCCCGCCCCATTTCCCTGCCTGACAACGTTTTTCGGCTCTGCTACCGGCACTGTAACACCCAGCACCCGGCCAGCCTGCGCCCTGACCTAGAAACGTCCGACTCGTGAGGTCAGGCGACCACTGTCCTCCAAACGGCCCGGCTTAGTCCTCTCATCAAATGGACAAAAAGTAAACCGTCTTCTGTCGGACAGTCGCCGTTTATCCGCCTGCTTTTCGGTTATCCTTCCGGGCAGACATGAACTATCCAAGCTTGGTCTGGCATCTGAAGCGAACCGAACTGTTCGCTGATTTTGAGCTGGCCGAACTGGAACAGGTCGCCGCCACGACCCCCTACCGCTCGTATCAGCCGGGCGAAGTGATCTACCGCATGGACGACCCCGCCGACGCGCTCTACTTCGTGCGCAGCGGGCTGGTCAAGATCAGCAAACTGTTTCCCAACGGCAAGGAGGCGATTCTGGGCGTGGTCGGGCAGCACGACACCTTCGGGGAACTGCTGCTGCAACCCGAGGAGCGCCGCCCCACCCAGGCCGAGGCGCTCGAGCGCACCACCCTGATCGTGCTGCCGCGCCAGGAGCTGCAAAAACTGCTCAGCACCAAGCCCGACCTCGCCATGAAACTTATTCGCCTGATGGCGGCGCGGCTGTTCGAGGCGCAGGCGTGGACGGCCACCGTGAGCGCCTACAGCGCGCCCGAACGCGTGGCGAGTCTGCTCTACCGCCTCGCCCGCGAGTTCGGGCGTCCGCACAGTCAGGGCGTGGAGCTCAACCTCAAGCTCAACCAGGAAGACATCGCCCGTATGGTCGGAGCCACCCGCGAAACGGTCAGCCACAGCCTCAGCCGCCTGAAAAAGGGCGGCGCCATCGTTCGTGCCCGCTCGCCGATCATCGTGCAGATGGACGCGCTCAAGGCTTTTATCGATCAGGAACACTGAGCCCGAGTTGATTGACAGAAAAATGGAGGTAGCCAGTCAACCTGCCCTAGCTCAAGACTTTCCCCGCCTGGGTATCACGTCCCCGCCAGAGCCGCTCTGTACCTTCGGGGCATGACCCAGCCCGTTTCTTCGGTTCCCGGCTCTTCCCTTTCCGGCGCAGGTTTTCAGCGACTGCTGGTCGGGATCGATTTCTCGCCCTCGTCGTTGCACGCCCTTGAAGTGGCGCGGACCCGCTTTCCCGGCGCGCGGCTGCGGCTCGCCCACGTGACCGACGCCCGCGCGGTGGCGGCTCCCGACGTGGTGGGCGGCGTCACGCCGATCATGCCCGACCCGGGGCTGCTGCAAACGCTCGAAGACGCCGATTCCAACCGGCTCTCGGGGCTGATCCGCGACGGTGAGGAAAGCGAGCTGCTCGTCGGCGATCCCATCACGGGGCTGCTCGACGCGGCCCGGGCGTGGGGCGCGGACCTGATCGTGGTCGGCACCCACCCGCAGGGCGCGCTGGAACACTTTTTCATCGGCAGCAGCGCCGAGAAGCTGGTGGGCCGCAGCGCGGTGCCGGTGCTGTGCGTGCCCTCGGGAGCACACAGATGAAAGTCGGCGTGGTCGGCACCGGCTTCGTCGGTTCGACGGCGGCCTTCGCGCTGGTGCTGCGCGGTAGTTGCAGCGAACTGGTGCTGGTCGACCGCGACGAGGACCGCGCCCAGGCCGAGGCCGAGGACATCGCCCACGCCGCCCCGGTCAGCCACGGCACCCGCGTCTGGCACGGGGGACACAGCGAGCTTGCCGACGCCCAGGTGGTGATTCTGACCGCCGGGGCCAACCAGAAACCGGGCGAAAGCCGCCTGGACCTGCTGGAAAAGAATGCCGACATCTTCCGCGAACTCGTGCCGCAGATTACCCGCGCCGCGCCGGACGCCGTCCTGCTGGTCACCAGCAACCCGGTGGACCTGCTGACCGATCTGGCGACGCAGCTCGCGCCGGGGCAACCGGTGATCGGTTCGGGAACCGTGCTCGACAGTGCGCGCTTTCGGCACCTGATGGCGCAGCATGCGGGGGTAGACGGCACGCACGCGCACGGCTATGTGCTGGGCGAACACGGCGACTCGGAAGTGCTGGCGTGGAGCAGCGCCATGGTCGCCGGAATGCCGGTGGCCGACTTCATGCAGGCCCAGAACCTCCCCTGGAACGAGCAGGTGCGCGCCAAAATCGATGAGGGCACCCGCAACGCCGCCGCCAGCATCATCGAGGGCAAGCGGGCCACCTACTACGGCATCGGCGCGGCGCTCGCCCGCATCACCGAGGCCGTGCTGCGTGACCGCCGCGCCGTCCTGACCGTCAGTGCGCCGACCCCCGAATACGGCGTGAGCCTCAGCCTGCCGCGTGTCGTGGGCCGTCAGGGGGTGCTGTCCACCCTGCACCCCAAGCTGACCGGCGACGAGCAACAGAAGCTGGAACAGAGTGCCGGGGTGCTGCGCGGCTTCAAGCAGCAGCTCGGCCTGTGACGCCGACGCTCCAGACCGTCTACGGCGAGGCGCAGCCGCTCGACTGGCTGTGCCTCGCCCCCCACCCCGACGACGCCGAAATCGGCGCGGGCGGCACGCTGATCCGGCTGGCGCAGGCGGGCCGGGCAGTGGGGATTCTGGAACTCACGCGCGGTGAAAAGGGCACCCAGGGGACGCCCGCCGAGCGGCAGGCCGAGTGCGTGGCGGCGGCCCGCCTGATGGACCTGAGCTGGCGCGGCCAACTCGGGCTGCCCGATGGGGAACTCGCCGACACGCCGCCCTTTGCTCACGCGTTGGCCGCCGCCCTGCGCACGGTGCGGCCCCGCGTGCTGGTGGTGCCGCACTGGCACGACCGCCACCCCGACCACTTCGGGACCTACCACCTCACCAAGCGGGCCATTCACCTCGCGGCGCTGAAAAAGGCTGACCTCGGCGGCGATCCCTGGCGGGTGCAGCGGGTGCTGCTCTATCAGGGCAACTCGGACATCAGCGCCAACGTGCTGGTAGACATCGGTAGTGTGATGACCGAGTGGGAAGCCGCCATCCGGGCGCACACCTCGCAGTTCGCGGGGGGCTACGTGTCGGAGACGGTCACGCCCGAAATCATCGAGCGGCGTCAGGGCCGCCTGACCTACTGGGGCACCCTGCTGCGGGTGAAATACGCCGAGCCCTTCGAGGCCGAGGAACCGCTTTTGCTCGACCCCTTGGGCCTCTGAACAGCGGATCAAGCCCCAAAAGCAGCCCCCGGAAGTTCAGGTTCCGGGGGCTCGCTTCTTGGAAGAGATCAAGTCGGGCAGTTGTCCGAGCAGTTGGGGCCGACAAATCTGCCGGTGCAGTCCTGTTCGGCTTTGTTCTGGCCGTGTCCATTGTTCTGCGACGTGGCGTGTTCGTGGTTCTCAGGCAAAACAAAACCCCCCGCGTGGGGGGGCAGAGGTCCAGCCGAGGACGTTAGACCGCGAGCACCTGACGGCCATCGTAATAGCCGCAGTTGGGGCAGATGTGGTGCGAGAGCTTCTTGCCGTGGCACTGGGGGCACTCGGTCAGGTTGGGGGCGGTCAGCGCGTGGTGGCTGCGGCGCATGTCGCGCTTGCTCTTGCTGGTCTTCTTCTTGGGAACGGGGTGTTTGGCCATGATCTTTCTCCTCGGGGAGCCACACGGCGCGTCTCGCCGGGGCCTTCTTCTCGGAACGTGGCCCCCAGCACGGACGGGAGGCCGGTTCGAGACAACAGCGGGGAGTATACCACGCTGGGCGGCACTCTGACAAAAGGGCCGTCACGCTTCAGCGGGGAGCTGTGCGGTCGTGAACATAGCAGTAGGCCCAGGCCTCGCCCGGTTCCAGGCTGCGGATCACCGGGTGCGCGCTGGACTGGGCGTGGGCGGTGGCGTGCCTGTTGGGCGAGGAATCGCAGCAGCCGGTGTGGCCGCAGTCATGCACACGCGCAGGTGCACCCACGAGTCGCCCTGCGCCACACATTCTGGACAGGTGTCCAGGCTGTCCGGATGCACCACGGTGACGCTGTGGGCGTGGTCGCACATCTGCTGCTGCTCCGCGCTGAGGGTCATGGGCGGCGTGCTGGGCAGCGTCACAGGCCCAGCACGCCGCGAGCCACGGCGTCGGTACTCGTCAGGACGTGGGTGGCCCCCACGCCGCGCAGGGTGGCAATCTCGCCGGGTTCGTCGGTATGCGCCACGATGGTCAGCTCCGGATTCAGGGTGCGGGCCACGCCGATTACCCGCGCCGTCATTTCCGGGACGTCGTCGAGAACCACCAGCGCGCGGGCCGAGGCCAGCCCGGCGTCGCCCAGCAGCCCAGCGCGGGCATAGTCCCCGATAAGGACCGGATACCCGTGCGCGGTGACCTGCGCGGCCCCGTCCGGACTGAGGGTCAGCACCCCGAACGGGACCTGCTGCGCCGCCAGCCCCTTGACCAGCCGCCGCGCGTGGTCCCCGAAACCTGCCACCAGCACGTGCCCGCTCAGGTGCGCCAGCGGGGCCTCGGGGTTGGGCTCGGCCCGGGTGGGAGCTTCGGCGGGCGCGGCGGTAGGTGCGGGGCGCGCGCGGCCCAGGGCACCCAGGCGTTCGCCCAGGGTCGCCATGACCGGCGTGAGGGCCATGAGCAGCACCGTCGCGGCGATGAAGGTCTGGGTGCCCGTCTCGCCCAGACCGGCCGGACTGAGGCCCAGCGCCCGCCCGCTGCTCTCCAGCACGAACGAGAACTCGCCGACCTGCGCCAGCAGCCAGCCGGTCGCGGCGGCGGTCGCCAGCGGGAACCCCAGCAGCCGCACACTGAGGGCCGCCGCGAGCGCCTTGAGCACGGCGAAGACGGCCACGGCTCCCAGCACCAGGGGCAGGTGCGTCCACAGGAAACCCAGGTCGAGCTGCAAGCCCACCGACAGGAAAAACGCCGCGCTGAACAGGATCTGTAGGGGCAGGATTTCTCCGAAGGCCTGCTGCCCGAAACGGCTCTCGCTGACGAGGAGCCCGGCCAGGAAGGCCCCGAGCGCCAGGCTGACCCCGGCCAGACTGGTCAGGTACGCCGTGGCGAAACACAGCGACAGTGTGCTGAGCAGAAAAATCTCCTGCGAGCAGGTGCGGGCCACCACCTCCAGCAGTTTCGGCACGACCCGCCGCGCCAGCAGCAGCACCGCCGCCACGATTCCCCCGGCCTTGAGCAGCGCCACGACCAGGCCGCCCGCCCCGCCGCCCTGTCCGGCGAGCATGGGCACCAGCAGCACCATGACCACCACCGCCAGATCCTGAAAGATCAGGATGCCCAGGCTGGCCTGCCCGGTCGGCGACCCCACCCCGCCGCGCGACTCCAGAATCTTGGTGACGATGGCGGTGCTCGACAGGCTGAGCAGAAAACCCGTGAACACGGCGTTGGGCAGGCTGACCCCGAAGGCCAGCAGCACGCCCGTGACCGCTGCGACCGTCAGGAGCACCTGAAGGCCGCCCCCCACGAAAATCAGCCGGAAGATGCGGGCGAGTTTGTCCAGGCTGAACTCGATGCCGATGGTAAAGAGCAGCAGCATCACCCCGATCTCGGATGCCGCGCCGATCAGGGCCGGGTCGTCGATGATGCCCAGCGCCGACGGCCCGGCCAGCACCCCCGCGAACAGAAACCCGATGATGGGCACCAGTCCCAGCCGGAACGATGCGAAGGCCGTGGCTCCTGCCACGAGCAGCAGCAGGGTCAGTTGCCCCATGAAGGCGGGCGGGCCGCTGGCATGACTTGCAGCGGACGTGGCCGCCAGAGCAGAGGTCAACACAAAGGGCAGCAGCAGCAGAAACCAGGAAACGCGCATATCCATCCCATTGTGTGCCCTGGGGCCGTAGACCGCACCCCCCCGCAGGCCGGACGCCCCCGCAGGCCTTCATGCCGCCCGCTGCGCGTCCGGACCGGCCCATGTACCGGGGGTCTGCCTCGTACCGGGGGTCTGCCCTAGATTGAACGGGTGAACGACACGTTGCTCACGACCTATACCCTGGCCGAGGGCCTGCACTGGCTGGACCTGATCGGGGTGCTGGCCTTTGCCATGTCGGGAGCACTGCTGGGGGTGCGTAAGCGGTTTGATCTGTTCGGCGTGCTGGTGCTGGGCGCAGTCACGGCGGTGGGCGGCGGCGCCATCCGCGACTCGCTGACCGGGCAAACCCCGCCGCTGTTTCTGCGTGACGAAACCTACCTCTGGACCGCGCTGCTCGGCGCGCTGCTGGCCTTCGCGTTCGGTGAGCGCCTCGCCCGCTTCGAGCGCACACTGAGCCTCTTCGACTCGGCGGGGCTGGCCCTGTTCGCTACGTCGGGCGCCCTGGGGGCCATCAAAATCGGGCTGGGGCCGCTGGGCGTGGTGTTTGCGGGCATGCTCAGTGGGGTGGGCGGCGGCATCATCCGTGACCTGATCGCCAACGAAGTGCCCGAGGTGATGTACCGCCGCGACCAGCTCTACGCCACCGCCGCCGCTGCCGGAGCAGGCGCGGTATGGCTGCTCGCGCCGCATTTCACGCCCTTTCAGGCGCAGGCGGGTGGGGCGCTGCTGGTGCTTTTTCTGCGTTGGGTGTCGCGCCGCCAGTGGGTGCGCTTGCCGGTGCGCCGACTGCCCGAATAGCCAGCAAAAGGAAGCGCCCAGAACCTTTGCTCTGGGCACCCTTACAGTCAGTGGATATTTCAGATGTTCAGGCAGCGTACTGGCCGCGCAGCCGGTCGAGCAGCGGCACCAGTTCGTCGCGCAGGTTTTCGGGCAGCAGCAGCTCGACGCCGATGAGGAAGTTGGCCGCTTCTTGCAGGGGAATGGCGCGCGGCTCGCAGCGGCTCATCTGGGCAGCGCGGGTCAGCAGGCCTTCACCGTCGGGGCCGAGGGCTTCGAGCAGACAGTCCCACAGCGGGGCGGGCTCGTTGGGCGCCAGTTCGCGCATGCTCAGGTCGGCCCAGCCCTGCTGGTAGGCGCGGCGCGTGAGCTTGAGGCACACTTGCAGCGGCAGGTGCAGCAGTTCGGCCACCTGCTCCACCGTGCGCACACCGTCGCAGGCCCGCAGCAGCTTCTTGCACCAGTAGCACGTCACGCCGGCGCCGGGCCGGGGGCGCAGAACGACGTGAGCGAGAGTAGAAGTGGGGACGGGCGCGGTCAGAAGCTGAGTGATCACGGGAACTCCTCGGCAAACAGGGAAGGAAGGAAAGCGCAACGGACGTTGAAACCTGAGTGGATGGCTTTAAGTAATCTTAAGTTTTTACCCATAGAGCGGCGCCGATAAATTTCACATTTTGAGCCCCCCCATTTGGTGGGGTTCGTCAATTGGTGAGGTGGTGAGCGGGCAGACTCACCAGTTTCAGTGGTCAGCGGCCCGTGTCCAGCTATCCTGGCAGGTCACCGTCTGCGCCTGGGGGTCACGTTAGACTGCCGCCATGACGAACAACTTTGACTATGACGTGCTGGTCATCGGCGCGGGTCCCGGCGGCTATCACGCGGCCATTCGCGCCTCGCAGCTCGGGCTGAAAACGGCCTGCGTGGAGCGCGGCGCGGTGGGCGGCGTCTGTCTCAATATCGGCTGCATTCCGACCAAGGCGCTGCTACACGCCGCCGAAACCATGCAGGCGAGCAAGCACGCCGCCGAGTTCGGGCTGACCTTCAGCGGGCAGGCCCTTGACATCGCCCGACTCAACGGCTGGAAAGACAGCATCGTGAAGAAGCTGACGGGCGGCGTCTCGGGGCTGTTCAAGGCCAACAAGGTCACGCTGCTCACCGGACAGGCCAGCTTCGTGGACGACCACACCGTGCAGGTGGGCGACAAGACCTACACGGCGGCCAACATCATCATCGCCACCGGCTCCGACCCGGCCAAACTGCCGGGGCTGGAAGTGGACCAGCAGCAGATCGTGGACTCGACCGGCGCGCTGGTCATGCCCGACCCGGTGCCGGCCCGGATGCTGTGCGTGGGCGGCGGCGTGATCGGCTTCGAGTTCGCGCAGGTCTACAACAACCTCGGCAGCCAGGTCAAAATCATCGAGTTTCTGCCCAGCGTGATTCCCGGCGCCGACGCCGACGCGGTCAAGGAATTTTCCAAGATCATGAGCCGGCAGGGCATCGAAATCGTGACCCAGATGAAGGCCAACCGCGCAGAGAAAAAGAGCGACGGCGTGCATGTGGAACTCGAAAACGTGAAGACCGGCGAGAAGACCACCGAAGTCTTTGACCGGGTGCTCGTCGCCGTGGGCCGCCGCCCGCGCACCGACGGCCTGAACCCGGAACAAGCCGGCGTGACCGTGACCGAGCGCGGCTTCATTCCCGCCGACAAGCAGCAGCGCACCAACGTGCCGCACATCTTCTCCATCGGGGACGTGGCCGGCAACCCCATGCTGGCGCACAAGGCGATGAAGGAGGGGCTGGTGGCCGCCGAGGTCATCGCCGGTAAACCCGCCGAGCAGGACGCCGTCGCCATTCCCGGCGTGGTCTACACCAACCCCGAGCTCGCCTGGGTGGGTCTGACCGAAGCCGAGGCGCAGGAGAAGGGCTACGAGGTCAAGACCGGCGTGTTCCCCATGAGCGCCTCAGGCCGCGCCATGACGCTGCAAGCCACCGAAGGCTTTGTCAAGATGGTCGTGGAGAAAGACACCGACCTGCTGCTGGGCGTGCACATCGTGGCGCCGCACGCCTCAGACATGCTCGCCGAAGCGGGGCTGGCGCTCGAAATGGCCGCCACCGCCACCGACATTTCGCTGACCATCCACGCGCACCCCACGCTGGGCGAGTCCATCTTGGAAGCGGCGGAAGCGAGCCACAAGCAGGCGATTCATATCGTGAACCGCTGAGGCGACAGCGGGCACCACGTCAATTCACAAAGAGAACTCCCCGACCAAGACCGGCGGGGAGTTCTTTTTTCATGCTGCTCAGATGCGCTGGCGACGGGGCCTGACCCGATTGTAGAGCTTGAAGGCCAGCACGCCGAAGCCCGCGAGGCCCAGCACAGCCAGCAGCGGCGCAAAGACGGCGAGGACGCTCAGCGTGAGGCTGCCCGCGTCCTCGGCGGCGCTGATGACCGGATTGCCGAGGCCCGCCGTGGTGGCGGTGGAGACGGGGCGCAAGGCGCTGCGGGTGGCGTGGACCCCGCCCGCGACCAGTAGGCCGAGCACGGCGCTGACCGCCGGGGGCACGTCGGCCACGCCCATCTGCGAGGCGGCGAGCACCGCTCCGGCCCCGGTGTTGATGACGGTGCCCGCGACGTGGAGCGCGTGGTCTACGCCGGGAATCTTGTCACCGACAAAATCGAGCACGCCGAGCAGCCCGACCAGCACCATGAAATAAGGGTTCGAGATGATGTCGAAGGGCGCACCCAGGTGCATAAAGCCGAAGTGGTCGAGTGCCCCCACGATCAGCAGCGGAATGTAGGCGTTCAGCCCCGCCGCACCCGACAGGCCCAGCGCCGAAAGCAAACCGGAGAACAGTTCCATACCGCTCCTGAATACGCGCCGCCAGGACAGAAGTTGCCTGGGTCACCTTGAGTCAGTCTTGAGCGTCACCCGGTGCCCCGTCCGCTGCCGGTGCCGGGGCGGCTGGCGGGGCAGGCGGCTGGGGGCGCAGGTCGGTGCCGTTGTACATCTGCTGCGCTTCGGCGAGTCCCTGCACCGCCCACAGCTCCGCCGCGCCAACCCCGAGGCGCACGAGTTCGGCGAGCGTTTCGCGTTCCTCGTCGCGCCACTTGCTCAGCACCCAGTCGGCGGGGTCACGGCCAGCGGGGGGGCGGGAAATGCCGATTTTGAGCCGGGGAAAGCGGTCGTAGCCCAGCCGGGCGATGATGTCGCGCACTCCGTTTTGGCCGCCGTGCCGCCCGCCCAGGCGAAAGCGCAGCAGGCCGAAGGGGCTGTCGAGGTCGTCCTGCACGACGAGAAGCTGCTCGCCCTCCAGTTTGTAGAACGACATCAGCGGCCAAACCGCCTTGCCCGAGGTGTTCATAAAGGTCTGGGGCTTGACGAGCAGCACCTTCTCGCCGGGCGCCGTACCCAGCCGCACTTCGCAGACCTCGGCCTCGCCGTCCTTGCGCCAGCTTCCTCCGGCCCGCCGCGCGAGTTCGTCCACGACCAGCCAGCCCACGTTGTGCCGGGTCTGCGCGTACTTTTCGCCGGGATTGCCCAGACCTACGATCAGTTTCAATTACGCCTCCACACTGTTCAGGATTTCGCGCCAGCGAGCTTCCGTCTCGCGCACCTTGGCGTCGTCTTTGGCGCGGGCGCGGCCCCTACGGAAGTCGGCAAAGTTGGTGTCGGTGTCGGAAAACAGCAGGCCCAGCGCGAACTTCACGTCGGTCACGTTCTGCTCGGTCAGGGGGCGGTCCTTGGCGTCCAGCACCTCGTCGAGCGTCGCCATCAGGCCGGAAACGGGCCGCAGCCACTGGAAGGCAGGGTCGTTCACGACGAGGCTGTAGAGCTTGTAGGGACCGTCAATTGGGCCGTGCAGGAACTCGTACTCGCCCTTGGCGAAATCGAGCAGCGCCGAGTGGTAATGCCGCAGCGCCTGCGCGAGCGAATCGAGCTTGGTCCGGATGGCCGCGTCGGAAGAGGTCATAGACCTGAGGATAGCGGCGGCGATGGGCTCAGGGTGAGGTAACCTTCACGCCCAGTTGCCGCGCCGCGTCGGCCTGCGTGGCCTGCACGCCGTCCGCGCCATAAGTTGTCGGCCCGTTGCGGCAAAAGCGCGGGCGAGGGGCACGGTCTCGGGGTGAACCATGGCGCCGATGATCGCAGAAGCCAGACAAGCACCCGCCCAAAGGGGCAAGGTGGCCGCATCTTGTACGTGTTTTCGGGCAGGCATACCATCCCTGGTATGTCAAGCCGTTGCCGGTCTCCCAGCACGGTGGTAAAGTCGGGCACCGAAGCACCTCCAGCTGCTTGACTCGTGACCACCAGCGTACCCCCTGCTGTCCCTTTCGGCGAAGAGACGGCTTCCCGTGTTGTGCCGGGGCGCTGGCGGCCAGTCCCTCTTCCCCGTCCCCGCCGCCATCCGCAAGGAGTTCCATGACCACTGCCCCCGACCGCTCGGCTCCGGCCCGCACCGACAAGACCACCCAGCACTTCGACGAGAACGCGCAGCACATCGCCAAACGGCAGTACTTGCAGGGGAACGACGGCGACATCAGCGGGATGTTCTGGCGCATTGCCGATTGGGTGGCGGGCGCCGAGGCCCCGGAGGCGCGGCAGGGCTGGGCGCAGCAGTACTACGACCTGATGGCGGAGAAGAAGTTCTGCCCCGGCGGGCGCGTCCTGGCGGGCGCGGGCACGCAGCACGGCAACGTTCTGAACTGCTTTGTGCAGGGCGCCACCGAGCACGACCCCAGCTCCTTTGAAGGCGTGATGGAAGTCGCCAAGAAGCTGGCGCTGGTCACCAAAGTCGGCGGCGGCAACGGCGTGAACCTCGACGTGTACCGCCCCCGTGCCCAGAGCAGCCGGAGCGACAACGGCGTGCGCGGCTGGGTCTACATGAGCGCCGAGCACGCCGACGTGCAGGACTTTATCGAGGGTCTGATGCGCCCACCCACCCAGCCCGACGGCGAGAAGCAGCCGGTGTCGGTACGCAACTGGACGCGGGTGGTCTACGGTCAGGCGATCAGCCCCGAGCTGGTGGCGAGTGCCCGCGCCAACGGCGTGCAGATTGTGCGCACGCTGCCCGAGGGCGTGACGGCGGTGGCCGACGACATGGGCGGCATCATCGACGCGGCGCGGCAGGTGGCCGAAATCGCCAAGCTGAACATCGAGCCGCGCATCGACCTCAGCGCCATGCGGCCGGAGGGCGCGCCCATCAAGGGGTCGGGCGGCACCAGCAGCGGGCCGGTCAGCTTCCTGATGGAGATTTTCGACAACTTCATCGAGTGGGCCAATCGGGGCGCCGAAGACAGCGGCCCCATCAACACCCTGCGCTACGTGTACGCGCCGGTGCTGCGCGTGGTCAGGCAGGGCGGGACGCGGCGCGGCGCGGGCATGGCGACCATCTCCATCGGTCACCCCGATGTGCTGGACTTCTTGACCGCCAAGGACCTCGACCGCGAGGCCGCCGAGGGTGACATCTCAACCTTCAACATCTCGATTCTGGTGGACACGAAGTTCTGGGACACCTTGCAGGCCGACGGTGTGTGGACCATCGACGCGCAGGACGTGCCCGGCAAGTATTTCCCGGTGCCGCAGGAAGGCGAGTACGCGGGCACTTTCCCCGAGCTGCCCACCCGTGCCGAGGACGGCGCCAAGGGCGTTCCGGTTTACGGCAGCGGCATTCCCGCGCGCTGGCTGTGGGATCAGATTGCCCAGCACGCCTGGAGCACCGGCGAACCGGGATTGATTTTCAACGACCGGGTGAACGAGTACTCGGCGCTGAAGAACTTGGGCGAGCGGTACGAGATTCGCTCCACCAATCCCTGCGTGACGGCGGACACCTGGGTCAGCACGGCCTTCGGGGCGCGGCAGGTGCAGGACCTGATCGGCAAGGATTTCTGCGCCACCGTGAACGGCGAGAGCTTCAGTGCGCGCGGGGGCTTTTGGCTAACTGGAGTTAAGTCGGTCCTGAAGGTCACGACCCGCCGGGGCTACGAGCTGCGCCTGACCGGGAACCACCAGCTGCTCAAAGTGACTCACCAGACCCGCAAGGTGCAGCAGACCGCCTGGGTGGAAACCGCAACCCTGGCGGCGGGCGACCGCATCATGCTCAATGATCACCGTACGGTGAAGCCCTGGGCCGGCGCGGGGAACTTTTCGGAAGGCTGGCTGCTGGGGTCTCTCATCGGCGACGGCACCTTTCTCACCGACAAGGCCCGCCCGATGGCCGCGCTGGGCTTCTGGGGCGAGGAGAGACAGGCGCAGGCTGATAGCGCACAGGCCCGGCTGAGCAAGCTGGGCGCGGTCAAGAAGCTGTGGCGTAGCAACGATGAGCAGCGCCAGCGCGTGCGCCTGAGCAGTGAAGCCCTGGCCGAACTGGGGGCCAAGTACGGCGTCGTGCACGGGCACAAGACGCTGACCGACAAGGTGGAACAGGGCGGCTACGAGTTCTACCGGGGCGTCCTACAGGGCCTGTTCGACGCCGACGGCAGCGTGCAGGGCACCCAGAGCAAGGGCGTGAGCGTGCGCCTCGCGCAATCGGATCTGAGCCTGCTGAAGCGTGCCCAGCGGATGCTTTCGCGCCTCGGCATCATGAGCAGCCTCTACGCCGAGCGTCGCCTCGCTGGAACCTCTACCCTGCCCGACGGCAAGGGCGGCAGCGCCGAATACCCCACCCAGGCCCAGCACGAACTGATCATCAGCGGCAGCAACCTCGCCGTCTTTGCAGAGCGTGTGGGTTTCAGTGAGGCCGGGAAGGCTGCCCGCCTGGCCGAGAAACTCGCCGGGTACGCCCGCAACCTCAACCGCGAGCGCTTCAGCGACGAGATCGTAAGCATCGTGCCCGACGGCGAGGAAGCCGTGTATGACGTGACCGTGGAACAGGTTCACGCTTTCGACGCCAACGGTGTTCTGGCGCATAATTGCGGTGAAATCCCCCTCACTGTCGGCGAGCCCTGCGACCTGGGCGCCATCAACCTCGCCGCCTATGTCCGGGGCAGCGACTTCGACTTCGCCGCCTTCCGCGCCGATGTCCGCACCTGCGTGCGCTTCCTCGACGACGTGCTGGACGTGAACGTGTTCGCGCTGGAAGACAACCGGGTGGCCTCGCAGGACCTGCGGCGCCTGGGCCTGGGCGTGATGGGCCTGGCCGACGCCCTGATCAAGATGGGGCTGCGCTACGACAACGAATCCGGGCGGCAGGCCATCTACGACATCATGTCGGCGCTGCGCGAGGAAGCGGTGGCCGAGAGCGAGCGCCTGGGCCAGGAACGCGGCTTTTACCCCGTCTACGAGCGCAACCGCGAGCAGGTGCCGCACGACCCGCGCCGCAACGTGGCGGTGCTGACGGTGGCCCCGACCGGCACCACGTCCATGCTGATGGGCGTGAGCAGCGGCATCGAGCCCGTGTTCTCACCGTTCATCTGGCGCAAGATCGGCAGCGAGTACCGCGCCCTGCTCGCGCCGCTGTTTGTCGAACTGCTCGAAAGCTACCCCGCACCCAAAGGGATGGAAAAAGACGGCGGCTGGGACTGGGACAAAGTGACCGAAGCCGTCTCCGAAAACCACGGCAGCGTGGTGGGCCTGAGCTTTATTCCTGACGCCTTGCAGCAGGTGTTCGTGTGCGCCCACGACATCTCGCCGGTGGACCACGTGCGGATGCAGGGCACCGTGCAGCGCGCCTTCGATGACGGTGGGCAGCTCGCCGCCAACTCGCTGAGCAAGACCATCAACCTGCCCAACTCGGCCAGCGTGGACGACGTGAAATCGGCCTACGAGGAAGCGTACAGGACCGGCTGCAAGGGCATCACGGTGTACCGCGACGGCTCGCGCCAGTTCCAGGTGCTCTCGACGAGCAAGAAGAAGGCCAAGACGGAAGAGAGGGGCAGCGCCGAGCCGCTCGCCGACAGCAAGCCCGCCGAGGCTCCGGCAGTCACGGCCCCGGTCAGCGCCCCCGCTGCTGCGGCCCAGCCCCAACCGCACTACGAGCGTCCGGGCCGCCTGCACGGCATCACCGACATGGTCAAGCTCACCGACCCCACCAGCGGACACCGCCGCTCGTTCCTGGTCACGGTCAACCACCTCAACGGCAACCCGGTCGAAGTCATGGTCATCTCGGGCCGCGCGGGCGACGAAGCCAACGCCGACTCCGAGGCGCTCGGGCGCGTGGTGAGCATCGCGCTGCAACACGGCGTGCCGGCCAGCGCCCTGATTCACACCCTGCGCGGCATCAACGGCGGGCTGTACGGCAGCTACAACGGCCGTCTGGTGGGCTCCAAGGCCGACCTGATCGCCGTCGCCCTCGACACCTTCCAGAAGGACATGGCCGCCGCGCCGCTCCCGCCCCTGGCCGGGGGAAGCGGCGAAGTGGCCCCGAGCGCCCCGGCCAGCACCGGGGTCAGCGTGGACGGGCTGGGGCAGGAGCGCTGCCCGGTGTGCGAGGAAAAAGCCGTCATCCGCGAGGAAGGCTGCCTGAAATGCCAGGCGTGCGGCTACAGCAAGTGCGGGTGAAGGAAGTGGGGGGCTGCGGCCCCTCTTTCCGAAAATCGGGGACTCAAAAGGAGGTGATGGAAATGAAACCGACGCTTTAGGCATGGCCTAAAACGTCGGAACCAGAACAATAGGGCCTCAAGAGGAGCTACCGCTCAGGCTAGGGGTAGCAAGAGAGTAGCCCTCTTGAGGCCGACAGGCAATCGTTTCGCCTCTCAAAGCCCATAAGGAGCTCTATGCCCAAGAAGGCCACCAGTCCGAAAGTCGCCAAAGTCGCTTCAAAAATCCTCTCCAATCCTCGCAGCTCAAAGAGTGCGAAGGTTGTTGCCGGAAGTGCTCTCAGCCAGCGCGAACGCAAGAAGGTCCGATGAGCTTCAGGCTCAACCGTGAAGCCGCTGTTAAAGCCTTACAGGCAAAAGCCAACGCTATCGCTTTACAGAAGTTGAGTGAAGCAGCCGCCAACATCCATTGTGAAGAGCATGGATGCTCACCGAGTGTCAGGCTTGAACAGGACAGACTGCGCATTGAGGGTTGCTGCGGCACACCCGAACAGCTCATACATAGGCTCCAGCATCAGTAACATGCTTTGAGCTATCCTCCCCCGCCCAGCGCGGGGGATGTTCTTTGCACAATGCAAACAGCAGATCAGCCAATTCCTCAGCCTATCCAGTGTCCATCCCCTACCCTCTTTCCATGACTCAACCCCTCCCCCTGACCCCCGAGGGCCTGTCCCGTCTCCAGGCGGCGCTGGAGCGCGAGCAGGCGCGGCGGGAAGAAGCGCGGCGCGTGGTGCAGGAGCAGATGGAGGCCAACGAGAACGAGAGCCTCGACCTCGCGGCGGCGCAGGAAACGCTGGGGGCCGTCGAAGCCCGTATCGAGGAGCTGGAAGACCAACTGGCCCGCGCGGTGGTGCTGGCCCCCGGCGCGGGGAACGATGGCCGGGCCGCCGTAGGAAGCCGGGTGACCCTGCTGAACATCGGCCTGGGCCGGGAGCTGCCGCTGCACCTCGTGAGCGCCGCCGAGGCCGCAGCGGGGCCGGGGACCAGCGGCGTGGCCCTGGTCAGCACCGAGAGTCCCGTGGGCCGGGCGCTGCTGGGGCGCCGCGCGGGTGAGGAGTTCACCGTGGACCTGGGCCGCACGCAGGCGCAGTACCGGGTGCTGATGGTGGAAAGCTGAGCGAGCGGGAAGCCGAACTGTGTTGCCAAACGCCCGTTTGGTTGAGCGCGGCGCGTGCTAGTCTTTTCCGAGTGCGCTGCCGCGCCTTCTCGATATGACCGAAACGACCAAGCCCCGCCGCGAACAGATTCATGATGTCGCCAGCCGCCTGTTTTCCGAGCGCGGCTACCACGCCACGTCCATGCGTGACCTCGCCGGACAGCTGGGGATGCAGGGCGGCAGCCTCTACGCGCACATCAGCGGTAAGGAAGAATTGCTGGTCGAAATCGTGCGCGGAGCATCGCAGCAGTTCGACGAGGCGCTGTTCTCGCTGCGTGACGTGAACCTCCCCGCTGACGAGAAGCTGCGTGAGGCGATGTTTCGCCATATCCAGGTCGTGGCCGACAACATGGACAGCGCGACGGTGTTTTTCCACGAGTGGAAGCACCTTTCCGCCGAGCCGTATGCCCAGGTGGTGGCGTGGCGCGACACCATCGACATCTTTTACCGAGACCTGGTGGCGCAGGGCGTCCGCGACGGCACTTTCCGCGCCGACCTCGACGTTCGGGCGGCGGCCAACCTGATTCTGTCTGCCGTGAACTGGACCTACACCTGGTATCGCCCCGGCGGGCGGCTCTCCCCGCGTGACGTGGCCGAGCAGTTTGCCGACATGCTGCTCAGCGGGCTTATGGCAGGTGAGCTCCAATAGCCGTTCCGCCCACCGTCACCGTTCGGCTGCGCGACGCCCTGCGCCATGCCCAGAAGCGGGCCGCCGACCTCGGGCGCACCCAGCAGCTTGAAATCGGCGAGGACCTGTTTATCCGCATCGCCCCCGGCGGACGCAAGTTCCTGCTGTTTTGCCTCGACGGCGAGCCGACGCCCCAGCAGGGCGAGGACATCGCGGCGGTGCTGGGCCTGCAAGACCCGGCTTACGGTTGGCATCAGGGCAACACTCTGCGCTCGCTGACAGTTATCGAAGTGGGGGCAGAGGACGCAGAAGAACAGCCGTTGCCTGATCCGACTGACGACTGAGGAGTGACAACAACCTGAGAGACAAAAACAGTGGCCCCGCGCGGAAGCCACTGTTTTGTCAGGTCTGAAGAGAACTGCTCAGGCGCGGGGGTTGGCGCCTTCGAAGGTCGCCTTGAACTTCTGGAGGTCTTCGGCAATCTGCTGGCTGGGCTCTTCGCCAAACAGCTTGGCGACGGCGGCGCCGAGGGGACCGGCGGGCGGACGGTAGCTCAGGGCCACGTGCACGCGGGTCTTGTCGTCGGGCAGGCTTTCAAACTGCACGCTGCCGGCGTTGTCCACGGTGGCGCCGGGGAGGCTGTGCCAGCCGATGCGTTCGCCGGGCTTGTCGTTGACGACTTCGGCTTCCCACTCCACGTGGGTGCCCAGCGGCGCCTTGGCGACCCAGCGGCTGCGCTTGTCGTCGAGGACCGTCACGCTTTCGAGGTGGCTCATGATCTGGGGCAGGTTTTCCAGCTTGCGCCAGTAGTCGTACACCTGCTGCGCGGGGCGGTCGATCACAATCGAGTGCTCCACGAAAATCGGCTTGGCCGCGCCCGCCGAGCCCGTCAGACCCGCCGCTTCCATCACGGGGTCTTTGCCGGTCGCGGCCTTGTAGGCGAGGTAGCCGCCGCCCACGGTCATCAGCAGGCCGAGCACGCCGCGCTTCTTCAGGCCCATCAGCACCAGGGCGCCGCCCGCCGCACCGCTCATCAGGCGGCTCTGGTCCATTCCACCCATTGCATCGTTTTTGGTCATTGTCTTACCCTCCTCCCCTTACTCTAAAACCTGAGCACCGGTCAGGTGTCCGGGTGAAGTCTTTACCAACCTTCAGTTTTCCGCGCCCCGGCACCGACTGTGCGGGAGCTTTCGCAGTTGCCCGGTGCGCTGGCGCTTATTCCTGACCGTTCGGAACGCCCTGCTGCGCATGCTCGTCCGTGATTTCCTCTGTCTTGGCCCGGTCCTGGGCCGTCGCCGGGCCGCCCTGCAACCTGGGGTCGAGGTTGGTGTTCGCGCCGTGCGTCTCGGTGGCGCTGCCGGTGGTCGTCTGGGGGGTGCTGGGGGTGCTGCTCGGTCGGCCTTCGCCCATCTGGAGTCCTCCTTGTCGTGAGGCTTCATTGTGGCGTGCCGGCAAGGCACAAAGGAAAGGGCAGGTTGAGCAAACGCTTTTCCTCAACTTGCTTCCTCACAACCGGCCCAACGCTTGCAGCCGCGCGTATTCGCCGCCGAGGGCCAGCAACTCTGCGTGAGAGCCTTCCTCCGCGACGCCGTTTTCCGTCAGGACGACGATACGGTGGGCGTTTCGTACTGTGCTGAGGCGGTGGGCAATGACCAGCGTGGTGCGCCGGCGGGCCAGCCGTTCCAGCGACTCCTGCACCAGCCGCTCGGATTCGTTGTCGAGACTGCTGGTGGCCTCGTCGAAAATCAGGATAGGCGGGTCTTTCAGGAACACGCGGGCAATGCTCAGGCGCTGTTTCTGCCCCCCGGAAAGCTTCACGCCGCGCTGCCCGATGTCGGTGTGGTAGCCCTGGGGCAGCCGCGTGATGAAATCGTGCGCTCCGGCCTGCCGCGCCGCGTCCATGGCCTCGGCTTCCGTCGCGCCGGGCCGCCCATACCGGATGTTCTCCATCACCGTGCCGGAAAACAGGTACACGTCCTGCTGCACTACGCCCACGCTGCGGCGCAGGCTTGCCAGTGTTACGCCACACACATCGTGGCCGTCCACCAACACCTGCCCGGCGCTTACGTCGTAAAAGCGCGGAATCAGGGCGCACAACGTGGATTTGCCCACGCCCGAAGCGCCGACCAGCGCGACGAATTCTCCGGCCCTGATCTTCAGGTTGAGATCGCGCAGCACGGGCGGTGCGTCAGGTGAGTAGCCGAAACTCACGCCCTGAAACTCCACCTCGCCGCGCACGTTCTGTAGCTCGGCGGCACCCGGCGCGTCCACGATGTCCGGCGTGACCGCCATCATCTCGCGGAAACGCTGGAAGCCGGTCACGCCCTCCTGCAACACCCGCGCTAGATTTACGAGCCGGCGGATGGGTTCCAGCAGGATGCCCACGCACATCAGATACGTCACCAGCCCGTCTATCCGCAGACCGCCTTGCAGGATGGCCCAGCCGCCGAACATCAGTACGGCGATGGTCATCAGCCCCGTAAACGCTGTCATGCCCTGGTAGAAATACAGTTCGGCGCGGTATTCGCCCCGGCGGCCTTCCACAAACAGGTCGTTGGCCGCGCCGAAACGCCGCGCCTCGGTCCCTTCACCGGTAAACGACTGCACCACCCGGATGCCTGCCAGCGAGTCCTCCACCTGCGCGTTCACCTCGCCGATGCGCTGGCGGCTTTGCAGGAGCGCGCGGTTGAGCTGCACGTTGAAATACAGCGCGTAGGCCGCCATGAATGGCAGGAATGCCAGCAGGATCAGCGTGAGTGGCAGGTTGAGGCCCGCCAGAATCACGAACACGCCCACGAACGACACCAGCGCGATAAACAGGTCCTCGGGGCCGTGGTGCGCAAGTTCGCCAATGTCGTAGAGGTCACCCGTGACGCGGCTCATCAGCTGCCCGGTGCGGTGAGTGTCGTAGAACCCGAAGGGCAGCTTTTGCAGGTGCGCGAACAGGTCGCGGCGCATGTCGCGCTCGATAAACGTGCCCATCATGTGGCCCTGATAGTCCAGAAAGCTGTTGGCGGCGACCTGCACGGCCAGCAGGCCCACCATCAGCCCGCCCACACGCAGCAATTCGGGCCACGCCTGCTGCGGCGTCAGGGTCAGCACCGTGCGGGTGATGTAGCCGGCACACAGCGGATAGACCAGCGTGATGCCCGCCACCAGCAGGGCGCACAGCAGGTCGGCGTACAGGGTCAGGCGGTAGGGCCGGTAATAGCCCGCGAAGTGGCGCAGCGCCGCAAAAAATTCGGATTTGGGTTGCAAAGTTGAGGTCTCCATAGAGGCGCGGGGCGGCGCGTCCGGGCGACCTGTGAAGCGTCTAGAACATCACACCACTCAGGCCGCATGGAACGCCAGCACCTCCGCGCAGGGGGGCTTTGACTTCGGGGTCAGCAGGGCGGTGTGTTCTCATGGGTGAACTCCTGAGGTAAAGCGGGATGTGCAGGCAGGATAAGGGACAATTGAGGGCAGGGAAATAAGCCAAAGGGCTTAAAAGGACCGGTGGCGCAGCCCAATATTTGTTGCGTCCCAGACGCTCGCGTGCAGCGGCCTAGCGCTCGTTGCCCCGCTTGAAATTGCCGGTGACCCGCGCCATGACCAGTTGCGCTTCGTGGTCACCTAGTCCCTCCACGCGGGCCAGGAACTTCTGGGCGTCTTTACCCGCCAGTGTGGTCACGGGCCGCCCATACCACGTCACCACGACGCGCCCGTCTTTTTGCTGGCGGTAACTGTAGCGTCCGTCCTCCAGTTCTCCACGGGCGTCGGTGGGCATGGACAAAACGATAACGGAGACGCCAACCGGACGCCTCCGCCACCCGACTTAGAGACTCAGGCCTGCGCGCCTTCCACAGCTTCGGCAGGCTCGTCGAACTCGTCCCGCGCCCGCTCCACCAGCGTCAGGATGTCGTAGGTCGCCACCAGTTGTTCGTGCTGGTTGGTGATTTCGGCGTGCCATTCGACCACGCCGGTCGGCCTTTCTTCGCCGGGGCGCAGGTCTTTGCGAATTTTGCGCTTGCAGGTCAGGCGGGTGCGGATAGTGTCGCCAATGCCGACGGGCTCTACGAAGCGCAGGTTTTCCAGGCCGTAGTTCGCCAGCACCGGCCCCGGCGCCGCCGAGACGAACTGCCCGGCAGCGGCGGAAATCAGGAAGTAACCGTGCGCCACCCGCTTGCCGAAGATGCCTTCCTTCGCGCCGATGTCGTCCACGTGGGCGTAAAAATGGTCGCCCGTGAGCGCGGCAAAGTTCACGATGTCGGCCTCGGTGACGGTGCGGCGGTGGGTGAGCAGGCTGTCGCCCGGCTGAATCTGGTCGAAGGTCTTGCGGAAGGGGTGAACCACGTCCTCGCGCACCTCGGCGCCGGGGATATGCTCCTTCGTAATCGCGGCCAGCGTGGTCGGGTCGGCCTGCACCGCCACCTTGTTCATGTGGTGCTTGACGCCCGCCAGCCCCGCCATTTCCGCGCCGCCGCCTGCCCGACCGGGGCCGCCGTGCAGCAGCTGGGGCAGCGGCGAACCGTGTCCGGTGCTTTCCTTCGCGTCGGCGCGGTTGAGCACCAGCACCCGCCCGTGCGTGCTTGCGATGCCCAGCACCAGTTCGGTCGCTTCGTGGCGGTTGAAGGTGACCACCGACGCCGCCAGCGAGCCGCGTCCCATCTTGGCCAGGGTAATAGCGTCGTCCAGCGTGTCGTAAGGCATCAGCGTGGCGACCGGCCCAAAGGCTTCGAGCTCGTGCGGCCCCTTCGCCTCCAACGGGTTGCGGCACAGCAGCACGGTGGGGTCGAGGAAAGCGCCCTTCTCGCGGTCGCCGCCGAGCAGTTCGCCTGCCCCACCGCCGATGACCACTTCGGCGTCCTGGCCGAGTTTTTCCAGCGTTTCGCGCACCCGCTCGCGCTGCTCCACACTCACCAGAGCGCCCATTCGCACGTCGTCGCGGGCGGGGTCGCCCACCGTCACCTTGGCGAGTTCGGCCCGCAGCGCCTCTACCACCGGGTCCACCAGGTGACACGGCACCAGCGGGCGGCGAATGGCGGTGCATTTCTGGCCCGCCTTGCCGGTCATTTCGCGGGCGACTTCCTTGACAAACAGGGCAAATTCGGGGTCTTTGGGCCGCACGGTCACTCCCAGCACCGCCGCGTTGAGGCTGTCGGCCTCAGCGTTGAAGGGAATCGAGCGCGCCACGATGTTGGGATGCACCTTGAGCTTGTTCGCCGTCGCTGCCGAGCCGGTAAAGGCCACCATGTCCTGTTCGAGCAGGTGGTCGAGCAGGTCGCCGGGGTCGCCGGTCACGAGTTGCAGCGAGCCTTCGGGCAGGATGCCCGACGCGATGATGTCGCGCACCACCCGCTCGGTCAGGTAGGCGGTCTGCGGCGCGGGCTTGACCAGCGAGGGCATCCCGGCGATAAAGGCGGGCGCGAGTTTTTCCAGCATGCCCCACACCGGGAAGTTGTAGGCGTTGATCTGCACGGCCACGCCCTCACGCGGCACCAGCAGGTGACGGGCCATGAACGTGCCGCCCTTGCCCAGCACCTCCACCTTGCCGTCGGGCAGGAAGCGCTCATCGGGCAGTTCGCGGCGGGCCATGCTGCTGTAGCTGAACAGCGTGCCGATGCCGCCTTCAATGTCCACCCAGCCATCCCTCCGGGTCGCGCCGGTCAGCAGGTTGAGGGCGTAGTAGTCCTCCTTGCGCTCCATCAGGTAATTGCCCAGCGCCTTCAGCATCCGTGCCCGCGTGTGGAAGGTCAGCTTGCGTAAGCCTGCCCCGGCCTCACGCCCGTAAGCCAGCGCCTGGGCAAAGTCCACGCCCTCGCTGGAGATGACGGCGACGGGGCGGCCATACACGGCGTCGAGGAGGGTCTGGCCGTCTTTGTTGGCGTGCCATTGGCCATACACGTATGAAGCGGGGCGGAGGATTTGGGTAGAAGGGGTGGTCATGGGATTAGCTCCTAGAGATAGTCAAATTCTTTGTGTTGTAAGTGCCAATTTCCAAAGCATGCCATTGTCGCCTATAACCAGTTCGCGACAAGCCTCATAATCTGCTCTGGTGAGAACTTCTGTATGTGCTGCACGGTTGCGAAAATCGCGGGTCAGCTTAGTAATCTGAGTGTAGAGTCCATTAATATCACTAATCCAAGATGAACGCGGCCAATCTTGGAAAAGGTTAAACATTTCTTTTACAACTTGACTAGTTGAGCGACGGCTAATACTGTTCAGCAACGTTTGAAGGAAATGAGCGAATGTTCCCATCTCGGGTGCTTTACCTTCCCCCGACAAAAATTTAGCTATCCTACCTAGATCTTTATCAGATTTGTCAATGGACAAATTTGTTTCAGAGAGGCGTTTTGAGAGCGGGTAAAGTATTTTAATAGTTACTTCTGTTTCAAAAGCTTTACACAAGCCAATTATTACTGGCGACCAGTCTAAATCTTCTGGCATGTTCTCTGCTAAATGCTCAGAAGTAGCTAAAAAACGGAGTGAATTATCAGAAATATGTTGAGCTCTACTGTCTCTAATCTCATATATTTTTTCCAATTCACTGATCTTATTCTTATTATAGATCGATAAAAGCAGATCTGCTAACGCTTCTGCCTTTTCACCATCATCTTGATGACCCCTTTTAATTTCCCAGACAGACAGCAAGAATCCGTAACAGCCATTGCAAAGTGTTTTTTCCCAGTCCCCACGATAAAGAGTTATAAGTTTTGCCTTTTTCTCTTCGCCACAGCGAAAGCACTGAAAAGCGGTGGCGAGACTTAAACGATATTGCTGTAGAGGGCCCCGTGTAGGATACGTCTTGACTATCTCTTCAAAACTGGGCTTACGCATTCTCTCCTCGCTTTCGCTCAGCTGGAATAAGGAAGGGCTTACATCCAATAAATATGGGCCACAAGCCTTTCTCTGCTTATGGCCCATAACTTATAGCTTCAAACGCTCTTAAACCCCTCGAACGGCTCTTTACAGGCATCGCACACGTACAGCCGCTTGCACAGCGTCGGGCCGAAGCTGGCGGTCATCCGCACGTTGAACGAGCCGCAGCGAGGGCAGGATGTGGGCTCCGGCTCCAGCGAAATCAGGCTGCCCTCGGCGGGCGCGGGCGGCGCGATGCCGTACTCGCGCAGGCGTTCGCGGGCATCCGGCAAAATCGAATCGGTGGTCCAGGGCGGCGTCAGCGTGCTTTTGACCTCCACGTCATTCACGCCCAGCCCACGCACGGCGTCCTCGATGCTCTGCCGGATGACGTGCAGTGCCGGGCAGCCGCTGAAGGTGGGCGTAAAGGTGACCGACACCCCTTCACCGTCCACCTTCACCTCGCGCACCATGCCCATGTCCACGATGGACACGACCGGGATTTCGGGGTCGGGCACCTGCGAGAGCGCGGCCCAGACGGCTGCCGGGTCCGGGTAGGCGGCGGCAGGTTCCGCCTGACCCATCACCACACCTCCGCGTCGGGGTGCTGGCGGGCCACCTCCTGCATCTCGGCCAGCAGTGGCGCGAGGTACTCGGTGTGGTGGTCGCGGCCCCTGTCGTCGCTGGTGAAAGTTCCACGCGGCAAGGTCAGGCCGCATTTGCCTTGCAGGTGCGCCGTGACCAGTTTTTCCCAGCGGGCCTTGAGCGCCGCCGGGTCCGGCACGATGCCCGCCGCAATCAGTTCTTCCTCGCCTGCCACCGGCTGAAACAGTTGCGCGGCGTGGGACCACAGTTCGTTCAGGGCCGTCTGGGTGCGGCGCTCGCTTTCCTCGGTGCCCAGGGCGAGGCGCTCGACCCACAGCGCAGTGTGTTGCAGGTGGAATTTCTCCTCGCGCAGCGCCTTGTGGGCGACCTCGGCGAGCGGCGCGTACCGGCTGCTTCCCGCTTCTTCAAGCCACAGCGCCTCGTAAGCGTCGTAAAGGAACTGCCGCACCATCGTCACCGCCCAGTCACCCTTCGGCAACTCGGTCAAGCGGGTGTTGGTGTACTCGCTCGCGCTCCGGAACATGGCGAGGCGGTCGGGCTGGCTGCCGTCGAGGTCGGTGCGCAGGCCCAGGTACAGCGCGGCGTGGCCCAGTTCGTCCTGCGCGATGTTCGCCAGCGCGATGTCCTCTTCCAGGATGGGTGCGTGCCCGGTCCACTCGCCGCCTCTGTGCGCCAGTACGATTTCGTCGTCGGCCAGCGCGGTCAGCTTGCGAATCAGGGCCTGGATCTGGGCGTCGGTCAGGGTCAAAGTCGGCGTCGTGGCGGTCATTGCGGTCCCTCGTCGTGGTGCTGCACGGCGGGCTGGTCGGCCACGTGCGGGTGAACGTCGGTGCGCCCCGGCATCCGCCCCGCGCGCTTGAGTTCGCCCACGTGCGTGCCGATGGTGCCGTAAAACTGCTGCTGCTTGTAGGTTTTGTCCTTGGCGGGCGCAAACCAGCTTTCCACCGTGCCGGGGTCGGCGTCGGTGGCCGCTTTGGCCGCGTCGGGAAACACCAGCCACGCCAGCGCGTCGGCGTGGGCTTTGCGGGCCTGCCGCAGCGCGTCGCCGGGGCCGCTGGCTTCCACCGTGCCCACGAGGTCTACGAAGGTCATGGAGCGCTTGTGCGACTTCTTCACGCCGACGTGGTAGGTGCCCCCCGCGCCCGGCGTCTGCAACACCTCCGGCGTAGACGCGATTTCCTCGGGCGTGGCGGTCAGGATGTCGGCTTCGCGCACCGCCCACAGGCTCACGGCAGCGGGCCGGCGCACGAAGACATTACGGGCGGTCAGCAGCGCGTGCTCGGGGTCGCCCGCGTGGACCGTGCCCACCGCCTGGTAGGGCCGCTTGTCGGTGTCCTGCTTGAAGACTTCCCAGCGCGGCCATTGGGTGTCCTGGGGCTGGGTGTCGTGCGGTTGGGTGTCAGGGTGGTTGGATGTTGTTTGGGTCATGGTTTTTCCTCTGGCGAAAAGACCCCTCACCCCTTGCTTCGCAAGGCCCTCTCCCCTTGGTAGAGGGAAAAAGCGCAGTTTGACCCTCTCCTAGGGGGAGAGGGCCTGCCGCAGGCAGGGGTGAGGGGTCTTCCAACTCAATCCGCCGCCTCGCCCTTCGCCTGCCGCGCCATGTACGCTTCCAGCGCTTCACGCACCCAGGCGCCCTCGTCCTGCGCGGCCTGGCGGGTGGCGAGGCGTTCGTTGCCCAGCCCCTGCTCACCCTTGATGACGGCCCAGAACTCGCTCCAGTCGATCGGACCGTGCACCCAGTTGCCCGCCTCGTCCTGGTGCAGGTCAGGGTCGGGGATGGTCAGGCCGGCTTCGAGCAGCTCAGGCACATGCTCGTTGATGAACTCCTGGCGCACCTCGTCGTTGGTCTTGAGCTTGATGCCCCACTTGCTCAGCGCCCCGGTGTTGGGGCTGTCGCTGTCGTGCGGGCCGAGCATCTGCACGGCGGGCCACCACCAGCGATTTAAAGCGTCCTGCGCCATCTGCCGCTGCTCGGGCGTGCCCTGGGCGTAGAGCACCATCATTTCCTTGCCCTGCTTGTGGTGGAAGGTTTCCTCGCTGCAAATCCGCACCATCGCCCGGCTGTAGGGGCCGTAGGAGCAGCCCGCCAGCATGGTCTGGTTCTTGATGGCGGCGCCGTCCACCAGCCAGCCGATCATGCCCACGTCGGCCCAGGTCAGGGTGGGGTAGTTGAAGATGGAGGAGTACTTCGCTTTGCGCGTCAGCAGGGCGTCGAGCATTTCCTCGCGGGTCACGCCCAGCGTTTCGGCGGCGTGGTAGAGGTACTGGCCGTGCCCGGCTTCGTCCTGCACCTTCGCCATCAGGATGGTCTTGCGCTTGAGGCTGGGCGCCCTCGCAATCCACTCGCCCTCGGGCAGCATCCCGACCACTTCGCTGTGGGCGTGCTGCGAAATCATGCGGATCAGCTGGCGGCGGTACTCGGCGGGCATCCAATCGCCGGGTTCAATCTTCTCGCCGCGCGCGATGCGGGCTTCAAAAGCGGCGTGCTGCTCGGGCGTTTCGCCTGCGGCCATATGCTTGGGTCGGGTCTGCTCTTGGGTCATGGGTCAACCTCCAGAATGTGAACTGTCCCCAGTTTACCTAACGAGCGTTCGTTAGTTTGTGATTTGTACAGCACAACGCGGCAACATAAAGCCCGCCCCCGAAAATGCAAGGCGGGCCGTGGGCCGTTGGTTGGAGGAACCAGCAGGGTTCAGCGTTCGAGCAGAATGGTTTCCTGAACTTTCAGCCCCTGGTCGAGCACGTCGCGGGCGTGCTGGCGGGCGGCGGCGAGGTCGTGGTCGCGGTAGTTGCCGCATTCGAGTTCGCTCACGCCGGGAATGGGTTGGTCGTGCCCGGCGGTGTCCTTGAGGGCCGCCTCGAAGGCTTTCATCACGCCCTGCTCGTCGGGTTCACCGATGACGGCCATGTACATGCCGGTGCGGCAGCCCATCGGGGACACGTCCACCACGCCCTCGAGGTGGTCGCGCATGTAGCCCGCCAGCAGGTGCTCGAGCGTGTGAATGGCGGCGGGGTCGATGGCGCCCTGGTTGGGCTGCAAGAAGCGCAGGTCGTACTTGGAGATCTGGTCACCCTTCGGGGTGGTCTTGACCCCGGCGAGGCGGACATAGGGAGCCTTGACCTTGGTGTGGTCCAGATCGAACGATTCGACGTTTGCCATGTCGGGCATTGTGGCCGTTTTCCAGGCAGCAGAACGTGAGCCGTATACTGCCCATCGTGCCCACCGCCCCGCGCCGTTTTCCCGTCTGGTTTCCCGCCGTGCTGGTTCTGGTGCTGATCGCGCTCGACCAGTGGCTCAAGGCGTGGGCACTGGCCCACCTACAACTGAATGCCCCAGCCATCCCGGTCATTCCGGGGGTGCTCGACTGGGAACTGACTTTCAACACCGGAGCCGCGTGGAGCATGTTCAGCGGCAGCGCCGTGCCCCTCGCGCTGGGGCGGATTCTGGTCGGGCTGGGCATCCTGAGCTACCTGCTGTGGAAGCCGCAGGGCCGCTTTCTGACGGTCGTGCTGAGCATGATCGCCGCCGGGGCCATCGGCAACTCCATCGACGGCTTGCAGCGCGGGCAGGTGACCGACATGATTCACTCGCCGCTGCTGAGCGCCGTGACCGAGGCGATCAACGGCACCCGCTTTCCCATCTTCAACATCGCCGATATGTGCGTGGTCGGCGGCACCATTTTGCTGCTCGTCGCCAGTCTGCTGCCGGAGCGCAAACGCGAAAAGGCCGTGCCTGAAGCCTAAGCAGTTTCAGACCGAGCTAGAAAAGCTCCGCCGGTTGGCCTTTTGTGGCCGCTCGGCGGAGCTTTTCTGGAGAGGTTCAGCGAAGAATCTTGAGGGCCTTGAGGATGGCGATCAGGATCGCGCTGCCGATGACGCCCCAGACGATGCTCAGGAAGTTGAAGCCGTTGCCGGCGTTGTACGAGCCGCCGATATGCAGCAGGTCACCGAAGATGAACTGGGCGAGCAGCGCGCCAACGATACCGATGAGAATGTTCGCCACCGCGCCCTGCTGAGCATCGGTCTTCATGATCATGCTGGCGAGCCAGCCGCAAAGTGCACCAACCAAAATCGTAATGAGCCAACCCATGATTCCTACCTCCGTCGAAGTTGAGATGAAGTCCAGAGAAACCCTGTTGCTCACGGCTTTCCCGGCTGTTGTTGTGTAGGCAGGATGGGGCCCGACTCCCCCTGCTAACGTTCCCCAGGTCACTTTCTCAACGGCGGACAAAGACGGGATGGATGTCCCGCCAATCTTCACTCAGGGTTGGCGCGCATGCTGTCGGGTTTGGTCTCATGTCTGACGAAAAGCAGAGGAAAAGGCAGACCGATTTGTCTTGGCGTGACGGTCAAAGACAGGGCAAGGGCCGTTAGGATGGAAGCCGGCCCCGCTTGCGGCGGCGATTGGAGACCCATGCCCGGATTGCCACTGCACGTTGCCCGTTTTGTTTGCCGCCTGCCCTCCCTTCCTAGGCAGCGAGGTAGGTCGTGAGCAGCCCCGCGCGGCCTTTCACCGTCCGTGCCCCGGCGTCGAGCGCCAACCTCGGGCCCGGCTTCGACAGCCTCGGCCTGAGCGTGCCGCTCTACACCACCCTGCGCGTGACACCGCAGGACAAGGCGGAGGTGGTGCCGCTGGGCACGGAGCTGGCGGACACCCCCGCCGACGAGAGCAACTACGTGTACCGGGCGATGACCCTGGCGGCGAAACGGGCCGGGCGCACTCTCCCCCCCGCCCGCGTCGAAATCGAAACCGAGGTGCCGCTCGCGCGTGGCCTGGGCAGCTCGGCGGCGGCGCTGGTCGCGGGCGTGGTGGCGGGCAACGAACTGCTGGGCCGGCCCCTCGACGACGAAACGGTGCTCGACGTGACGGCGCGCGAAGAAGGCCACCCGGACAACGTGGCCCCGGCGCTGTTCGGCGGGATCGTGGTCGCCACCCTCGACAAGCTCGGCACCCACTATGTGCGGCTCGACCCGCCCGCGCACCTCGGCGTGACGGTGCTCGTTCCCGACTTCGAGCTGTCCACCTCCAAGGCCCGCGCCGTGCTGCCGCGCGAGTACAGCCGCGCCGACACGGTACACGCGCTCTCGCACGCCGCGCTGCTCGCCGCCGCCCTCGCGCAGGGGCGCCTCGACCTGCTGCGGCACGCCATGCAGGATTACGTGCATCAGGTCTGGCGGGCGCCGCTGGTGCCGGGGCTGAGCGACATCCTCGAACACGCCCACGAATACGGGGCTCTGGGTGCGGCTCTCTCCGGCGCGGGGCCGACCGTGCTGTGCTTCCACGACCAGCGCGGCAGCACGGCGACGCTGCACCACTACCTGCATGACGTGATGACGAAAAACGGCCTGAGTGGGCGGGTGATGGACTTTCCGATTGACGCGGCGGGCACGGTCGTTGAGCACGCGAAATAAAAAGGAGCGGAAGGCGTCAACCCTCCGCTTCCTGCTCCTGTTCACTGCCCTCAGTTCATCACTTTCGTCTTGTTCGTCATGAAGTCCTGCAGCACGTACTGCCCGATGTTCTGCGGCGTGGTGAAGTAGGCCTTGCCCTTCGTCATCTCCGAAACGCGCTGCACGAAGCCGACGAGTTCGGGGTCACGGGCGAGCATGAAGGTGTTGATCTGGATCCCCGAGCGGCGGCAGTTGGCGACCTCGCGCAGGGTGGTGCCGAGCACGTAGGGGTCGAGGCCGTAGGGATTTTTGTAGATGCGGCCATCGGGCAGCGTGAGGGCCGAGGGCTTGCCGTCGGTGATCATCACGATCTGCTTCATGTCTTTGTTCTCGCGCTTCAGGAGCTGCTGCGCGAGCCGCAGCCCGCCCGCCGTGTTGGTGTGGTACGGCCCGATCTGCGCCTGCGCAAGCTTACTGACCGGCACTTCCTCGGCGGAGTCGTGGAACAGCACGAATTTGACGGTGTCGCCGGGGTACTGCGTGCGGATGAGGTGCGCGAGGGCAAGCGCCACCTGCTTGGCCGGGGTAAAGCGGTCCTCGCCGTAGAGAATCATGGAGTGCGAGCAGTCGAGCATGACCACCGTCGCCGCCGAGGAGCTGTACTCGGCCTGCCGGATGACGAGGTCGGCTTCCTCAAGCTGATCGAAGCCCTTGGAGATGACGTTCCCCAGCGTCGCCGTCGTGTCGAGGTTGAGGGTGTCGCCGAACTCGTAGTTCTTGAGTTCGCCGGTCATTTCCACACCGCTGGCGTACTCGCGGGTGTCGTGCGCGCCCGCGCTGGAGCGGCCCAGACCCCCCATCAGGTCACGCAGCGACTTGTAGCCGAGGAAATCGATGCTCTTGTCGGTGAGCTGGAAGGTGGCCTCGCCAGGGTTGCCCGCGCCGCCCTGCCCGTCCTCGTCGCCAAATTCCTTGCGGATGAAGCCGTCTTGCTGCAATTTGTCCATTAGGCGCTCGATCTGCTGCCCGAGCGCCGTTTCGCGCACGTCGTCGGCTTGCAAGGCTTCGAGCAGCTGCTCTTCAGGAATCATGTTGCGCTCGGCCAGCGCTTCCAGAATCGCGTCGAACAGGTCGTCCATGCTGGGCCGGGCGTTGGGGTCGGGGTCCCAGGGGTCGTTCATGCCCTGCCCGAGCAGCGCTTCCTGAATCATCTGCATGAGTTCGGAGGACTCGAGTTGGTCGAGTTCCCCCTCGAATTTGCTGTAGCGGGTGATGCGTGCCATATCTCTCCTCCCTCGCGTGCCTTCAGCATGGCGCAGACGAGACGGAGCGTTTGTAATACGGGCTGACGGTCATCCGAAATGGGGCGCCCCAGGGTCCGCCGCCCACCCTGACCGTCAACGGCGTGACCGTCTCCGACGACACCATCGGCACCAACGTACAAGACGGGGTGCGGGGCGTGCAGCGTCTGACCTACATCGGCGTGCCCCTCAAGGGCGGCACTAACGTCCTGCGCGTTTTAAACGACGAAATCAGCGTGTCGCTGGTCGGCTCGACGGCCCAGATCGAGGTCAAGCCGCTCGCACTTCAGGCCGACGGCAGCTCGCCGGTGCGCGTGCAACTGCGGGCGCTCGACGAGTTCGGCAAGCTCACCAGCCAGCCGACCATCACCGTGCGGACCAATCTCGAACCCCGGCTGCCCGACGCCAACCCCGGCGAACCCGGTTATCAGGTGCGGCTCACCGAGGGCGTAGGCGTGCTCGAATTGCAGCCGCAGTCCGCGCCCACCAGTCTGAAAGTGGACGTGCTGCAAGGCGAAAAAGTCAAGACCTACCGCTACGAGGTGACGCCTGACCGCAGCCGCGTGGGCATCGGGGTCCTGAGCGCGACGCTGGGCCTCGACGGCGACTTCGAGCTGCAAGACGACGTGACCTGGCAGGCCCGCGGCGCCTACGAAGGCCCGCTCGGCGCCGGCAAACTGTATGTCGCTGCCGACAAGGACGGACTGCCGACCGACCGCAACACCCTGATCCGCAACACCGTCTATGGCGACGCCAGCACCGAAAG
Source organism: Deinococcus radiodurans R1 = ATCC 13939 = DSM 20539 (assembly GCF_000008565.1). GTDB lineage: Bacteria > Deinococcota > Deinococci > Deinococcales > Deinococcaceae > Deinococcus > Deinococcus radiodurans. Next base: position 2,393,105 of record NC_001263.1, read on the forward strand.
CGTGCCTCTGCAGGGCATCGACCCGGTGGCCTTCAGCTACGACCACCCCCAGTTCCGCGCCGAGTACCGCCGCACCAGCCTACCCATCGACGTGCTGCCGGTGGGCGAGAACCTCACGGCGCTGACGGCCTATTCCAAGACCAACCCGCGCGTCTCGGGATTCGTCGCGCTCGTGCCCGAAGACCGCGTGGTCAACCGGCCCCTGACGCCCGAAGGCACCCGGCTCCTGCGGCTGGGCGACACCGGCGTTAGCCTGGGCAGCGAAACCCTGGAACTCGTGACGCTCGAACGCAGCACCGGCAAGGAATTGCAGCGCGAAAAACTGGTCCGCAACGTGGACTACGTGCTCGACCCACGCAGCGGCGTCGTGACCTTCAACCGCGCCATCGACCGGCTCGACGCGGAGCTCAACGAGCGGGTGGTGTACGCCAGCTACCGCCTCGACAACCCGCTCGCCAACCGCCGCACTGCCTACGGCGCCCAGATCAAGACGACCGGCACGAACTCCAGCGTCGGGGTGGCCGCCGTCTACCTCGACGGGCGCACGACCTACGGCGTCAAGGCGGATTACCAGCGCGGGCCGGTCAAGGCCAGCGGTCTGTTGGCCTACTCCGGCGGCGTGCAGGCGAGCGCCGACCTGAGTACGGTGCTCGCCCGCAACCACGACCTGAATTTCCGGGTGCGCTACCAGCAGGCCAGCTACGAGGGCCTCGCGCCCTTCGCACCGGGACTGGTGGTCAGTGGCCGCTACACCGGACGCCTGACACCGCGCCTGAACGCCGTGGCCGACGCCGAATACCGCGACATGCCCTCGCCGCGTGCCAGCGATGTGGAAAACGCCAATCACGCCCGGGGCGGCAACGTGACCGCCCGCGCCGTGTATCACCTCGACCCCTTCACGGTGGGCGCCGGGGTGAGCTACGCCTTCGGCGACCGCTCCGGCCTGGGGCTGGTGGGCAGCGTGGGCTACCAGCGCGAACCGATTTCGGTCGACGTGGTCCACACCCAGCCGATCATCGGCGACCTTGACCCCACCACCGACATCAGCAGCCGGTTTCGCATTCGCAAGGACCTCACCCTGGGCTTCAACGACAAGATCACCTGGGGGGTCGGGCAGGCCGCCGCGCTCACGCTCGACACCATGATCGGCAACGTGAACTACGCCGTGGGCTACGAGCTGCCCACCGCCAGCGGCGCCGGCAACCGCGCCCGCTTCGGCGCGACCACCACGCTGCCGCTGAATGACCGCACGGCGCTGAATCTGCGCGGCAACGTGCTTTACGACGTGGGGAAAGGCGCGTTCGAGGGGGCGACCGGCGCCGACATCAACTACAAGACCGACCGCCTCAGCGCCACCGTCGGCACTGACGTGTCCTACCGGGGCGACACCGGCTTCGGCGTGGTGCTGCGCGGCGGCGTGACCGGCAGTGTGACCGACGAACTCACCCTGAACGCGGGCGGCACCGCCGAGTTCGGCCAGGGCCGACGCGGCGAGCGACTGGAGCTGGGGTACGCCTACCGGGGCCGCAGCCTGAGCAGCCTGGGCTATGGCCGCTACGTGGCCGGCTCGCTCGCGGGGGGGAAGCCGGAACTCAGTTTCGGAGTCAGCGCCGCCTACCGCCTGCCCAACTGGGCCGTGCGCGGCGGTGTCGAAAGCCGCACCCAGCTCGACGACCGCGACAGCTTCACCCTCCAGGGCTGGCTGGGCAGCAGCTACTACCTGACAGACCGCCTCGCGGTGGGCGCCTGGGCGCGCGCCCTGACCCAGCCCGCCAGTCAGACCACCCTCTTCGGCTACGGCGTGGAAGGCAGCGTGCGCCCGCTGCCCGGCACCTGGCTGACCGCCGGTTACAACTTCAGGGGCTTCGAGGGCTTTCAGAGTTCGTCCACCTATACCCGCCAGGGCCCTTACCTGCGCCTCGACCTGACGCTCGACGAAACGCTCGGACAGCCGCAGCGCTGAGCTGTTGAACATGTAAGGTCAGGTCGCGCTCCCTTCCGGACCAGTACGCCCGCTAGAGTTCAAGGCTGTATGACGTCTCACCTGCGCGGCATTCTGCTTCTGCTTCTGGTCACCGCCATCTGGGGCAGCACCTTCGCGGTGGTCAAGGAGCTCGGCGCCCTACTCGCGCCCCCGGTGCTGCTCGCCTGGCGCTTTTCCATCGGCGCGCTGGTGCTGCTGCCGCTGGCGGCGCTGAGGCGAACGCCCGCGCCTACAGTGACCGTCACCCAGGCCGACGGCACCAGCCTGTGGAGCGACGGCATGGTGCTGGGGCTGTGGCTGATCGCGGGGTACGGCACCCAGACGATTGCCCTGCAAACGACGACCGCCAACCGGGCGGCCTTTTTCACGGCGCTGAGCGTGGTGCTGGTGCCGGTGTGGCTCACGCTGGTGCAGCGGCGGCGAATGCCCGCCGTGCTGTGGGCTGCGCTGCCGCTGGCGGTCGCGGGACTGGCGCTGCTCTCGTGGGAGGGCGGCGCCTGGGTCAGCGGCGACGCCTGGGCGCTGGCGTGCGCCGTCACCTACGCCGGATTCATCCTGGCGCTGGAAAAACTCGCTTCGCGGCACGCGGCGCTGCCGTTCACGCTCGCGCAGGTTCTGTCGGTGGCGCTGGTCGCCTGGGGCTGGGCCCTGCTGAGCGGCGCACCGCTGTGGCCTCCGCAGGCGGCCTGGGCGCCGCTGTTTTACCTCGGCGTGGTCGCCACCGCCGGCACCACACTGCTGCAAACACTGGGCCAGCGCCACGTCAGCGCCGCCGAGGCGAGCCTGATCTACGCCCTGGAGCCGGTCAGCGCGGCCCTGTTCAGCTTCGCCCTGATCGGCGAGCGGGTCGGCGCACGCGGCGCCCTGGGCGGGGCACTCGTCGTTCTTGCCACCGTCCTCAGCAGCCGGGCCGGGGAAACGGAGCCGGTTGCACGTGTCCTCGACAGCTCGCAAGACGATTGATGGACTTCGTTCAAGACGGACTTTCAGAATCAAGTATGTCAGTGAACGAATATTATTAGAGCTGACGGAAGATGAACGGCGGCGACACTGGATGAAAGTACGGCGCAGCGAGGCAATATGCCTCCGCCGCTTTCCAAAGAATGAGTTTCCTGGCTACATTTCTCACCGCCAGAACCGACAAGATGGAAGCACATGAAGCTGCCTGCCATGCTCCTCTCATCAGCGCTGCTGCTCGGCTCATGGGCGGCGGCTCAGACAGATCCCTTTTTGCGCGCCGCGCCGGCCCAGGTCAAACCGACGGTGCGCGGCAGCGCGGCAGCGCCCCCCAGCGCTGCTCCCTCCTTCGCCACACCGTCGGCGGCCACGCAGCCGCTGGCCCAGGCCAAGGAAACGACTTTCGGAAGCCCGCGCATCAGCGGCACGGCGGAAGCCACCAAACTGGTGTTCGACCTGCCCAAGGGCATGACCTACACGCTGGTGCCGACCTTCGGCGGCCTGCGGATCGACGTGGGCGGGGTGCGGGTGGCTCCGGCCTCGTCGCTGCGGCTGGCCGAGAACCTCACCGAGTACCGCGCCAACAACGGGCAGATCATCATGGGCACGCCCTTTCCCCTGTCGCTGAGCGACGGCTGGCGGGCGACCGAGGCGACCATCGCCAACGGCAACCGGGTGCTGATCGTCGAACTCGGCTCGCAACTGCGCGGCGGGGCCGGCAACGTGGGCGGGCGGGTGCTCGCCGCGGCGCCTGCCGACCCGCGTGCCCAGGCGAGCTTGCAGGCCCCGGTGCCGGTGACCGACACGGCGGCGAGCAGCGCCCTCACCAGCCACCTCCCCCCCGGCGACAGCGTCAAGCAGCAGCCCGCCACCCCGCCGGCGCCCCTGGCCCCGCTGCCCGGCGCCGATACCGCCCGCCCCAGCGCGCTGGTGGGCCGCATGCCCGGCTCGCTGAGCAGCGGCGCCACCGTAACCACGCCGCGTATCGGCAAGAACCCCGGCGTGACCCGCATGGTCCTCGACCTGCCGCCGGGCGCGGGCTACCGCATCGTGCCGGGCACGGTGGGGCTGCGCGTCGAACTGCTCGGCGTGGGCCTGGGCGACGCCAACACCAACGAGCAGAACACCTCCGCCGAGGTCCGCGCCTGGCGCTACGAGCCCTCCGCCGAAGGGGTCAACCTCAGCATCGTGACCGGCTCGCCGACCACCTCGCGCAGCGGCTGGCGGGCGCAGGTGCTGCCGCCGCTCAACAGCGAGCGCTCGCGGTTGGTGCTCGACATTTCTCCGGCGATGGCGAACCTGACTCCGCTTTCGCCCCGCGACAAGGTGCTCGCCGCTGTGCCCCCCATGACGGCGAGCAGCGGCGCGGCGGTGCTGTCGCTGCGGGCGGCCTCGGTGCGGCCCCGCGTGATCATCGACCCCGGTCACGGCGGCAAGGACCCCGGCGCCACCGGAGCGATCACCGAAAAGGACGTGACCCTCGACGTGGCGCGGCGGGTGCGTGACCTGCTCGTCGCCGCCGGGGTGGACGCCGTGCTGACGCGCGAAACCGACCGCGAACTGCACCCCGACAAGAACACCGACCTGCAAATGCGCGCCAAGATGGGCACCCCCGGCACCCAGATGTTCGTGAGCATCCATGTCAACGCCACCGAAGCCAGCGCCGCGCTCGCGGGCTACGGCATCGAAACGTGGTGGAATCCCAACCACGCGCTGTCCTACCAGCTCGCCACCGTCTTGCAGCGCGACATGGTCGACGTGACCGGCGCCTTCGACCGGGGCATCAAGGGCTACCGCTCGCTGAGCGTGCTGCGCAACAGCCGCATCCCGGCGGCGCTGGTCGAGATCGGCTTTACCAGCCACCCCGTCGACGGCCAGAACCTCGCCGACAACAACTACCTCGACCGCGTGGCGATGGGCATCGCTTCCGGCATCCGCGACGCGCTGATGACCGGCGTGAGCGCCGCAGGCAAACCGGCGGCGTCGGCGGTGGGCGGCGGACCGTAAGGGCAGGCAGTCCGCACCAAAAAATCTGGCCCCTGCACTGAGCTGAGGGCCAGATTTTTCGGTGACGTCACGTTTCCGAAGAAAGCTGCCGCCCGGCGTTTTCGCCGTCTTCCTGCCCGCCACCGGGGCCGGCGCTGTCGGGGCCGGCGCTGTCAGGGCTGGCCGCCACCGCCTTGTGGACCAGCGGCATGATCGTCAGTCCCTGCACGGCGATGCTGAACAGCACGATGATGTAGGTCGCCGTGACGAGGTGGGTGCGGTAGGGCGTTTGGGGCAGGCCCAGCACCAGGCTGATGGCGATGCCGCCGCGCAGCCCCCCCCAGGTGAGCAGCCGCACGGTGTAGGGGCCGTAATCCTCGTGGCGCCGGATAAGTGGGAAGGGCAGCGCCACGCTGATCCAACGGGCGAGCAGCGAGGCGACGACCAGCAGCAGCCCCGCCACGATCTGCGGCCCGGTCGTTTCGGTGAGCAGCACGTCCAGCCCGATAAAGGCGAACAGCAGGATGTTGAGCACCTGATCGGTCGTTTCCCAGAAACTCTCGATGTGTTCGCGGGTTTCTTCCCCGAAGGCCACGTCGCGCCCCGCCGAGATGACCAGACCGGCGACCACCATCGCCAGCGGGCCGCTGACGCCCAGTGCCGAGGCCGCCACGTACCCGCCGACGACCAGCGCGAGGGTGATGAGCACCTCGACGGCGTGCTGCTCGATTTCGCGCAGCATCAGGAACCCGATGGCCCCCAGCAGCGCCCCGAACGCCATGCCGCCGAGCGCCTCGCGCCCGAACAGTTCCAGGGCGCCCACCACACTGCCGGTGCCGTGGCTGTGACCGATGCCCGCCATGCCCGCGATGACGAGGAAAATCACCACGCCCACGCCGTCGTTAAAGAGGCTTTCGCCCGCAATCAGGGTTTCGATGCGCTTGGGCACCGCCGCCCGCTTGAGCAGGTCGAGGACCGCCACCGGGTCGGTCGGCGAGATCAGTGCGCCGAACAGCAGCGACCACAGCAGCGGCACGTTCAGTCCCACTAGTCCGAAGATGCCGTAGGCGGCAAAGCCGATGAGGAAGGTACTCAGCAGCGTGCTGAACACCGCCAACGTCAGGATGCTGAAGCGCTGGCGCAGCAGTTGCCGGGCATCGAGGCCCAGCGCCCCGGCAAAGAGCAGGATGCTCAGAATCCCGTTGAGCACGAAGTCGGTAAAATCCAGGGTTTCGAGCAGCCCGGCGGCCCAACCACGCGGCCCGGTCAGGCCCAGCGCGTCGAGGGCGATGAGGAGCATGCTCGACAGCGCGCCCGCCAGCGTCACCCCGACGGTGGTCGGAAGTCTAAAGAAACGTTCATTCAGGAACGCCAGCACGGCGGTCACGCTGAGCAGGAGGGCAAATGCCGTGAGCATGTCTGTTACTCTAGGCGCTTCCAGGCGGAAACAAACCCACGTCCACATCCGGCACTTAATGACAGGGCGTCATTAAGTGTTACACTTCGAAATATGCCTGAACCCCGTCGCCGCCTGAGTGCGGAAGTCCGCCGTGAACAGATTCTGGAAGTCGCCTCGCAACTGTTTATCGAACGCGGCTTCGAGAACGTCAAGATGGCCGATATCGCCGAGCACCTCCAGACCTCGCGGCCCAACATCTACACCTACTACCCCTCGACCGAAGCGATTCTCGACATTCTGCTCGAACGCCGAATGGGGGACTGGCTGCAAGAAGTCGACCGGCGGGTCGCCGACAACAGCCTCTTTCCGCCCGACGACATGCTGCGCGCCCTGCTCGAGCACCGCGAACTGCTGCTGCTGCTCTACAGCGGCGGCGGCCCGCGCTTTCAGTCCCGTCGGCAGCGGGTGCTCGATTCGCTCGACCAGCACACCTACAACTACCTGCCCAGCAATGTCACGGAGGCGAACCCCGACCTGATTCTGGTGCAGCGCACGCTGGTGCTCTCCACCGCCCACGAACTGCTGCTGCACCCCGAGTACGACCGCGAACAGATCGGGCAACTCCTCAACATTATGTTGGTTTCGGCCTTCAAGGAACGGGTGCCTGATATCGACGAACAGATTCAGGCCAAGCACAGCCGCGCCTGAGCTCAGCCTTTCTGAACGCCGCCCCTTTGAGCGCAGTTTCCCTCTGCCGCTTACAGGGGTGGCAACGCCTGCGTCAACTCGCCGATCAGGTCCCGCGCCGTGAGGTCGAGCCGCACCGGCGACACGCTGATAAACCCCGCCTGCACCGCGCCGTAGTCGGTCTGTTCGTCGTGACCGTCGTGCGCGGTGCTGACCCCGGCGACCCAGTGGTAGTCGCGGCCCTCGGGGTCCTGGCGGGTCACCACGCTGTCTTCCCAGCGGTGGAGGCCCACCTCGGTCACGCGCACCCCACGCGGAGAGACGCGGGGAAAATTGACGTTGAGCAGCACACGCGGCGGCAGCCCCCGGCAGCAGACCTCGCGCGCCAACCGGGAAGCGTAGGCCGCCGAGGGCCCAAAGTCGTATTCGCCCGCTTCGTTGGCAAACTGGCTGAAGGCGATGGAGGGCAGCCCCAGGGTGAGTCCCTCGATGGCCGCCGCCACCGTGCCCGAGTGCGTGAGGTCCTCGCCGAGATTGGGGCCGATGTTGATGCCGCTGACGACCAGGTCGGGCCGCCCCAGCAGATGCACGCCCAGCACCACGCAGTCGGCGGGGGTGCCGTCCACCCGGTAGGCCGGAATGTCACCGAAGCCCGCCGCCGCCGTGTGCTTGAAGCGCAGCGGGCGGCGAATGGTGATGCCGTGCCCCACCGCCGACTGCTCCACGTCGGGCGCGACGACCACCACGTCGGCCCACTCGCTCAGCGCCAGCCCCAGCGCCTTGATGCCGGGCGCGAAAATGCCGTCGTCGTTGGCGACCAGGACGCGGGGACGAGCGGACGGGGACGCGGCGGGCCGGGCAGGGTCAGGCACAGTCATGAAGCGCAGGGTAGCGCGGGGCCGTCTGCCCTCCTCCGGGGTCTACGGGGCTACCCTGGGGGCACCATGACCGTCATTCGAACGCTGGAAGACCTCGAAAGCCTGTTCGGGGAAGTGGGGGCTCCCTCGCTCCAGAAGGAAACAGACGTGCTGCACTCGGTGTACCGCCAGTGGCTGGAGGCCGCCCCCTTCGCGGTGCTGGCGACCTCGGGCCCGGGCGGTCTGGACGCTTCGCCGCGCGGGGACCCGGCGCCGCTGGTGCGCGTGACCGACGAGCGCACCCTGCTGCTGCCCGAGCGCCGGGGCAACAACCGCATCGACAGCCTGCGTAACCTGCTGAGCGACCCCCGGGTGGGCCTGCTTTTTTTCATTCCCGGCGTGAACGAGACGCTGCGGGTCAACGGCACCGCCCGCATCCTGACCACGCCGGACCTGCTCGCCTCCTTCGCCCAGGACGGCAAGCTGCCGAAATGCGTGCTGGAAATCACGGTAGACACGGTCTTTTTCCAGTGCGGGCGGGCCATGCTGCGCTCGGTGCTGTGGACCGGGCCGTCGGCGGCTGAGGTGCCCACCCCCGGCGCGATGCTGGCCGCCCTGACCCGCGGCGAGGTGGACGGCGCGGACTACGACGCTGCCCTGCCGCAGCGGCAACGCGACACGCTGTACTGAGCCGCCTGCCCCATTCAGGCCCCGGCCCGCTCACCACCACCCGCGCCGCTTGAACCAGTAGGTCAGCAGCCCGCCGATGAGCAGGAATGTCAGCCAGGCAAAGGCGTAGCCGTAACGGGTGGCGAGCTCGGGCATGTGCTGAAACTTCATGCCCCACACCCCGGCGAGGAAGGTGAGCGGCAGAAACACCACGCTCACGGAGGTCAGCGTCCGCATCACCTCGTTCATGCGCTGGCCCTGAAGGGCGAGGTGCAGGTCGAGCAGGCTGCTGAGCGACTCGCGCAGGCCGTCGAGGCGGCTGCCCACCCGGGTAAAGCTGTCCTGCACGTCGCGGTAACGGACCTGTTCAGCAGCGGTAGAGGCCTGCCGGCCCAGCAGCGCGCTCGCCTCGCGGGCGTCGGTCGTCAGCCGCCGCGCCTGCCCCAGCAGATGCTTGAGGTCGAACACCGGCTCCACCGGGTTGAAGCGGGGGCTGCGGAAAATCTGTTCTTCCAGCGCGTCCACCTGCGCTTCGAGCGCGTCGGCGGCGAGAAAAAAGCCGTCGGCGGTCTGGTCGAGCAGCTCGTAGGTGACCTCCTGCGCGGTGTTGACCGTCTCGCGCCCCACCAGCGCCCACACCGTCCCGAGGGCCCGCGTGCCGCTGCGGCTGTGGGTGAGCACCGCCCCGTGCGGGCTGTCCGTGCGCGGGGGAAAGGCGAAGATGCTGACGCGCTCGGTGAACTCGTCGGGCTGCTCGGGGTGGGCGAACTGCGCACCGTCACGAAGGTGTGCTCGGGGTACTGCTCGGCGCGGGTCCAGTGGCCCTGCTCCAGCGCGTCTTCCAGCGCCAGCCGGTTGAGCGGAAAAGCGGCCTGCAAGCGGGCGAGTTCCTCGGCGGTGGGGTCTTGCGCGTCCACCCACACGTCCGCCGTCTGCCCATCCCAGTTCAGTTCCTGACCACTGGCGAGGTCCTTGGCACGAATCATGGGGCTCAGGGTAGAGCGCGCCGCAGGGCAGTGGGGCTGACAATAAAGCGGCACACTGAGCGCATGACCGATTCCGAACGTGACAGCGCCCCGCCCGTCGCCGCCGAACTTAGCGTGCACGCCGACGAACACGCCGAGAGCCGCGAGGTCGTGGCCGAGCAGGGCCCGCCCCCCGCCGACTTCGCGCAGCGCCCTGCCAGTGGAGTGTCCGCCAACTCGGGCCAGAGCCTGAGCGCCGAGCAGGTCGCGGCCCTGACCGGCGGCGATACGGAAACTGCCGACATCAACGCTGCGCTTAAGGACGCCGAAGGGATAGACCCCAGCAACTGAGCGCCCAGACCGGCGCGGCGGGGCTATCCTCGGCCTCATGCAGACGCCCATGCAAACCGTAGACGACCTGCGCAGCGTGTGCGACGAGTTGCCGCATTCGCTCGAAACCTTCCCTTTCGACGACGAAACGCTGGTCTTCAAGGTCGGCTACCTCTCCAAGTCCCGCATGTACGCCCTGACCGACATCACCCAGGACCCGCTGCGCCTGAGCCTGAAAGTGGACCCCGAGCGCGGAGAGGAACTGCGGCAGGCGCACCCGCAGAGCATCGCGCCGGGGTATCACCTGAACAAAAAGCACTGGGTGACGGTCACGCTGGACGGCACGGTGCCTGCTGAACTGCTCGGCGAGCTGCTGCGCGGGAGTTACCTGCTGGTGACGAAGAAGGGCTTCACGAAGGCGGAACGGAAAGAATTGGGGCTGCCTGACAGCCTGTAAGACTCTGGACAGCGGCGGCTGGCAACCCTGAAAGCATGACCTTTCAGATGGCGTTTGGGTTTCTGCTGATTGCGCTGGCCCTCTTCTGGGTCGGACTGCTGCTCTGGACCCAACCCCGCTCAACACAACCACGTTCAACCCAATCCCGTTCAACACAGACCCGTTCAACACAGACCCGTTCAAGCTCGCCACGCCCCACACCGCCCCGCCAAGCGCCTCCCTCCTCCACCCCAGAACCCCGCATTCCAGTCAAGCCCATCCCCACCGGGGGTGACGAACAGCTCTGGCGCGAGAAGCTGCTGACCATCACACGGGGGAACGTCGGGGCCATCGAGCGCGGAGTGGCGGCCAAACGGCAACGGTTTCCGCAGCTCCCTGAGGCCGAACTGCTCAAACTGCTTTACGAGGAATACCTGCGCGACCGCCGCTGAAGCGGTCCTGCGCGGAGCGCCCCTACACTGGCGGGCATGAACCCGACCATCAACCTCGGCAGCGGCACCGGCCTCGTTCTCGGCGTGGTGGCAGCGGGCCTGATTCTCGGCTACGGCGTGTGGACCGGGCAGCGCGACGCGGGCCTGCGCGCAGCCCTGGGCGTGCTGCTCACCACGCTGCTGTGTGGACTGCCGCCTCTGCTGCTGGCGACCTTCCCGATGGTGGGCTTTTTCCTGAACGGGTCGCGGGTCGGGGTGACCCTGCGCCTGTTTGTGCTGAGTGCGCTTTCGCTCGCGCTGGCCTTCTTGCCGCTGCTGGTCGCCGCGAACTGGCTGGAAGTGCTCCGGCGCCCGTCGGCATGGGAACGGCAATAGGTTGCCGCTCCCGCCCTAGCGGGTATCCACCGTGCGTGAGGAGCCTACACGTTTCACCAGTCCAGCCTCGACCTTTTTGGCTCTCCAGAGCAGGCCGGTATGCACCATCATCCGGCGCGGCGGGCAGCAGACGAACACGGCGCGGGTGCCCAGCAGTTCCCGGGGCGTCGCGTCTGGCCCCAGGCGAAGTTCCTGAATCTCGCTCCACGACGCCCGCGCTCACCACAGCCCGTAAAACAGGTCGGTGCATTCCACCCCGTCATCATCCACCACCAGCCGCAGGGTCAGCAGCCCCAGGGACAGCCAGATATGCGCCAGCCCTATGAGCACCGCTAAGAGCGCGTCATACCAGGGAATATCGCCCTGGCTCTGGCGCAGCGCTTCGAAACAGCCCCAGGCGATGAGGGCCCACATCGGCCCAATCGTCAGCAGGGGCAAAGGATGGATAAAGCACGTCTGACGACCGGACGGCGGCGAATTCGGGAACTTCGGAGGCACGGGCGGGAGGCTCATGCACTCACCGGGCTCTCGGCGTACTGGCTCGCTTGCAGTTCCCACAGCTCGGCATATTCGCCGCCGCGCGTCAGCAGTTCGGTGTGGGTGCCGTCTTCGATGAGGCGGCCCCGCTTCATCACCAGCACGCGGTCGGCCATCAGCACGCTGCCGAGGCGGTGGGTGATGAGCAGGGTGGTGCGGCCCTGCGAAAGAGCGGCGAAGGCGTCGAAGACTTCCTTTTCACTGCGCGGGTCGAGCGCCGCCGTCGGTTCGTCCAGGATGAGCACGCGGGCCTCGCGGTACAGGGCGCGGGCGGTGGCGAGCTTTTGCCATTGCCCGCCCGAGAGGTCCACGCCGCCGAACGCCTGCCCGATGCGGGCGTCCAGGCCGCCGTCCACGTGGTTCAGCGCCGCGCCGAGCCCGCTCGCTTCCACCGCGTGCGACAGCTTGGCCGCGTCCTCAGGCTGGCCGAGGGTCACGTTGTCACGCAGCGTCCACTCGAAGCGGGCAAAGTCCTGAAACACCGCCGCCACCTGCCGCCGCCACGCGTTCACGTCCAGGTCGCGCAGGTCGGTCTGCTCGCCCGCGCCGCCAATCAGAATCCGGCCTTCCGAGGGGTCGTAAAAGCGCAGCAGCAGCTTGACCAGCGTGGTCTTCCCCGCCCCGTTTTCCCCCACGATGGCGACGGTCTGTCCCTCGGGAATGGTGAGCGAGAGGTGCTCGATGACCGGCGACTGGCCGCGGTAGCCGAACGACACGTCCTGCAAGGTCAGCGACAGCTCACGCGGCAGCGGGCGCGGGTCGGGGGCCAGGGTGACGCCGGGGGTGGCGTCGAGAAAACGGTGAAACTTGGCGAACCAGTTGAGGTGCTCGGTGCCGGTGCTCAGGTACTCCGAAATAGAGCGCAGTTCATCGCGGAGCCCCGCCAGCGCCGTGATGACCAGCACGACGCTGCCCGCCGTGTAGGTTCCGTGCTGGGCGCGGTTGACCACATACACGAACAGCCCCGCCGTGACGAGCAGTGACAGCGCCTGATAGGGCAGGATGCCGAGGAGTTGCTTGTTGCGGACACCGCGCATGGTCTGCTGGTAGGTCAGCGTGCGGCTCAGGTACTGCGACTGCAAGTAGGGCAGCAGGCCGTAGAGCCGCACTTCCTTGGCGTACTCGTGGCGCATGGCGACGCGCTGGAGATAGTTGACCTCGCGCGAGTCCTGGGTGCGCTGAATGAAAATGCTCCAGCCGAGCTTGTAGAACTCCATCTGCTTGAGGAGTGCAGGCAGCATCCCGGCGACCACCACCAGCGGCACCCACCAGCCGATGCTCAGCAGCGTGGCCGACACACTGACCGCACTAATCACTGACCGAATGAGATACAGCAGTGTAGACACCAGATTGAGTGGGCGGCGCGGCGCCCCCATCTGCAAAATCTCGATGTCATCGTGGAAGCGGGGGTCTTCGAGCACGTCCAGACCGGGGAGCTCGCCCATTTTGTTCATCAGCCGCCCCATCGTCTGCACGGTGAAGTGGTCGGCGGCGTAGCCCTGAAGCACCTGCGCCCCCACCCCCGTCACCTGCGTCAGCAGCGCCGTGCCTGCCCACGCTGCAGCCAGCAGCGTCAGGTTGGCCTCCCGCCCAGCCAGCGCCGCTCCCACGCCGTCCACCGTCCATTTGCCGAGCAGGATGGTCAGCGCGGGCATCAGGCCCTGCACGACCGCCATGCCGAGCATCAGCAGCACCAGCCTGGGAGCGCTGTGAATCAGGTCGGGCAGGGTGCGGGCCAGAACGGCGAGGAGCTCGCGGTTACTCAGGTCTTCTTTCTGGGGCAGGGGGCGCAGCATCTGCGCGGCAGCATAGAGGCAGAGGAGGAGGGGAAAAGGAAGCGCAGGCGCCGGGAGCGCGGGCGAAACGCGGCACAAAAGAAAACCCCCGCCACGAGGACGGGGAGTTTATTCTGGCGGGCCCTGAAGGACTTGAACCCTCGACCTACGGTTTTGGAGACCGCCGCTCTACCAACTGAGCTAAGAACCCTTGCCAATTTGAAGCTGTCATTTGAAGCACTGCCCGTTTTCAGGCTCAAGTAGGGTAGCAGAGCCGGGGCAGGGGCGCAACCATGCCCCCTAACACGCCCGAGGCGCGCCGCAGCCCCCGCCGGGCGCCCAAAGCTGCTACCTTCCCCCCATGACTGCCGAGAACAGGCCGCCGGTCGGCGACAAACAGGACAAGGGGCAGGCCGTACAGGAGATGTTCGCCTCCATCGCGCCGCGCTACGACCTGCTCAACCGGGTGCTGAGCCTGGGCGTGGACCGGGGGTGGCGCCGGGCAGCCGCTGCCGAGGCCCTGGCCCACTCGCCCCGCCGGGTGCTGGACGTGGCGACGGGCACCGGAGACTTTGCCATCGAACTCAAGGAACGTGCGCCGCAGGTGGAAATCGTCGGCTCCGACTTCGTGCCGCAGATGCTCGACCTCGCCCGCCAGAAAGCCGGGGCAAAGCAGCTCAGCATCCGCTTCGAAGAGGGTGACGCACTGCGGCTGCCCTACCCCGACGCTTCCTTCGACGCCGTGACCTGTGCCTTTGGCTTCCGTAATTTCGCTGATTACACGCAGGGCCTCGCCGAGATGTGGCGGGTGCTGACCCCCGGTGGGCGGCTGGTGCTGCTGGAATTTCCGCCCCCTGCGTCGGGACTGTTCGGGGCCGTCTTCCGGCTGTACTTCCAGCATGTGCTGCCGCGCATCGGGGCACTGGTCAGCGGCAACGCGGGCGCGTACACCTATCTGCCCGAGAGCGTCCTCGCGTTTCCCGAACCCGAGCGGCTGGCGCAAATGATGCGGGCGACGGGCTTTCGCACCCGCTACCGCGCCCTGACGTTCGGGATTGCGGGCATGTGGGTGGGCGACAAGCGCTGAGGCATTAGAGCATTAGACATAAGAACGCTTGTCGTTGTTGACCCTCTCCGCTGGTGGGAGAGGGCTTGCCGAAGGCAGGGGTGAGGGGGTCCTTTTCTGTCAAATGCTCTAGGAGCAGCTCAAGCCCCCATGCTGATCACGTTGCAGGTGCAGCGGCACAGCGAGGTCGTGCGGCCCTTCTCGTCCTTCATCTCGATTTCCCAGACCATCAGCGAGCGGCCCCGGTAGCTCAGGCGGGCCTCCGCCGTGACGTGCCCCTCCGACACGCCGCGCACGTGGGTGCCGTTGAGGTCCACGCCCACCGCCACCTGCCGCTGCGGGTCGAGGTTGAGCCATGAGCCCACGCTCGCCAGTTCCTCTGCAAGCGCGAGAGTGGCGCCGCCGTGCAGCCGTCCGGCGGGCTGGCGGTTGCCCTCCACCGGCATGGTCGCCACCACCCGCTCACGCGCCATGCTGACATACCGGATGCCCAGGCGAGCGCCCAGCGTGCCCGGCAGACCCTGGCCCTCGGGACCATTCATGCGGGCGGCGAGGGCCTCGGGGCTGAGCTGCTCGAAATCCTCGGGGGACGGGAGCGCCAGATCGGGGTGCAGCGTCATGGCCCCATGCTAGACGAGCAGCGGGGGCGCGGTCAGCACCTTCTAGCCTTGCCGCTTGCTGAGGGTGGCCCCCACGCCGAGGCCGTGGCCGTAGACGAGTTGTCCGCCGAGCAGCCCGGCAACGAGCGCCGCGCCCAGTCCCGCGCCCGACAGCGCTTTACCGAGGGTGCGCTTACCCTTGTGCCGGGCGAGGAGCGACGCGCCCGAGAGCAGAAACGCCGTTTCGCCCAGAGTCCCGTGAATCAGGCCGGTGCGGCGGGCCTGCCGCCGGGTGTTGCTCCAGTCGGTCCAGCCCGCCGCGATGGTCGGCACCGCGCCGATGGTGGCGAGCAGCAGCGCGAGGTCAGCGGCGCGCTCGGTTTGTTCGTCCCCTCCGGGCAGGAAATCCAGCAGGGCCGCCACCATCCAGCCCCCCAGCGGCAGGTGCACGAGCGCCGGGTGCAGGGGGTGGCCCTGGGGATCGCCGTGCAGAGCCGACACCACGCCCTCCGGCAGGTAATCCAGCGCGGCGCGCAGGACGGGTTGCAGTTCTTCTGCCAGCGTCTCCACCGTGTCGTGATTGCTCAGGCGGTCTTCCAGTTGATCGGTCAGGGTCATGCCCCAGTGTCGGCGTTGGCAGGCAGCGGAGGCTGAGCGGCAGATCAAGTGAGCTTCAGCCCTCGGGCAGGGCGCAGGCGGCAAAGGCCATCTCGAACTCGGCGCGGTCCAGCCCCCGTCCGATAAAGACGAGCTCGCTGCCGCCCAGGTCGTCGTCCCAGGCGTCGGCGGTAAAGAGGTCGCGCACCGCCTGAAACAGCACGCGCTGCGGGTAGCCGTGCAGCGTCAGAAAGCCTTTGACCCGCAAGACCTCGGCGGGCCGCGCCAGGATGAAGGAGGTCATGAACCGCTGCCAGGCGTAGGGGTCCAGAGGCCGGTCGGTGCGGAGGGTAAAGCTGCTCAGCCCCGGCGTGTGCTCCACAGCCCCCGCACCCGTCAGCACGCTGGGGTCGAAGTCACGGCGGGCGAGCAGCTTTTCGGCGTCTATCTGGCCCTGCTCTACCCGCACCACCTCGGCCAGCGGATTCAGGCCGCGCAGCACCCCCTCGGCGTGGTCCAGCCGGGCGGGGTCGGCGGCGTCGGTCTTGTTGATGACGACGAGGTTGGCGTAGGCGAGTTGCCGCGCCGCCTCGGGGTGGTCTTGCAAGGTCTGCATCACGTGCCGGGCGTCCACCACCGCCACCAACGTGGTCAGGCGAAAGGCCGCGCGCACGGAGCGCTCGAGCAGCGTGGTCAGCACCGGGGTCGGGTCCGCCACCCCGCTGAGTTCCACAATCAGGGCGTCGGGCTTGTGCTCGCGCATGGAAATCTCCATCAGCGCGCGCAGCAGGTCGTCGCGCCCGGTGCAGCACAGGCAGCCCGCCGCCAGCTCGGTCACATCGTCGTCCAGCCGCTCAATCAATGAGCCGTCCACCCCCGTCTGCCCAAACTCATTGACGATGATGCCGAGGCGACGGGGCAGCGAGCGAATGAGGTGGTTGACCAGCGTGGTCTTGCCCGCCCCCAGAAAGCCCCCCACGACGATGACAGGAATCTGCATGGAGACAGGGTAGAGCCGCCTGCCCAGGCTCCGAAACACCCGAGCATTTTTAAGCTGTTTTCTCTGTCCTCGCTAAGCGTTCTGGCGCAACATTTTCCTGACCCGAGGCGCCTACACTGAGGCATGAACACTGCCGCTGGCCGGAAGGAGGACATCCGAATACCCCCGCGCGTCGCGCCGGACCTCAACGCCCCGCGTGTGCTGGTCCTGAACGCGTCGTACGAGCCCTTGCAAGTCACGAGCATCAAGCGGGCCATCACCCTCTTGCAGTACGGGGTGGCCGAGGTGCTGGAGCAGAGCCGCGACGTGGTGCGCTCACCGAGCACGGTCATGTCGGTGCCCAGCGTCATCCGGCTGCGCCGGTACGTGCGCCGGCCCCGGGTGGGCGCGGTGCCGTTCAACCGCCGCAACGTGCTGCGGCGCGACCACTTCACCTGCCAGTACTGCGGCAGCCAGGACGACCTGACGATGGACCACGTCCACCCCCGGTCACGCGGCGGCAAGCACGGCTGGGACAACGTGGTCACCGCCTGCCGCACCTGCAACCAGCGCAAGGGCAACCTGACGCCCGAAGAAGCCGGGATGCCGCTGCACGTGCCCCCGCACGCGCCGACCTTCGGGGTCTACGCGCACGGCCAGTTCGCCCACTGGCAGCCGGAGTGGAGCGGGTACATCCGGGGCTGAGGGGGCCGGGCGACCCGTCTTGAAGTCAAACTCCGTCTCCTTTTGGGGGCGGAGTCTTGCTGTCTGGCGATACGCTCACACCGTAATCTTTCCCAGGGCGTACACTGAGGCAGTGAACGGGACCGTGACGCATCAGCACCAGTTTCAGGCGTCCTCCCCCCCCAGCCGGAGGCGCCCATGAGCGCCATCTATCAGCGGGCGCGGCCTATCCGCTGGGAAGATGTCGTGGGCCAGGAACACGTCAAGGACGTGTTGCGCACCGCGCTGGAGCAGGGGCGCATCGGGCACGCCTACCTGTTTTCCGGGCCGCGCGGGGTGGGCAAGACGACCACCGCCCGCCTCATCGCCATGACCGCCAACTGCACCGGGCCTGCGCCGAAGCCCTGCGGCGAGTGCGAAAGCTGCCTTGCGGTGCGGGCCGGGTCGCACCCCGACGTGATGGAAATCGACGCAGCGTCGAACAACTCGGTGGACGACGTGCGCGACCTGCGCGAGAAAGTCGGGCTGGCAGCCATGCGCGGCGGCAAAAAGATTTACATCCTCGACGAAGCGCACATGATGAGCCGCGCCGCCTTCAACGCGCTGCTCAAGACGCTGGAAGAGCCGCCTGAGCACGTCATCTTCATTTTGGCGACCACCGAGCCGGAAAAAATCATTCCGACCATCCTCTCGCGCTGCCAGCACTACCGTTTTCGCCGTCTGACCTCCGAAGAAATCGCGGGCAAACTCGCCGGCCTCGTCACGCTGGAAGGGGCCAGCGCCGACCCTGACGCGCTGAACCTCATCGGGCGCCTCGCCGACGGGGCCATGCGCGACGGCGAGAGCCTGCTCGAACGGATGCTGGCGGCGGGCACGGCGGTGACGCGCCCGGCGGTGGAAGAAGCTCTGGGGCTGCCCCCCGGCGAACGGGTGCGCGGCGTGGCGTCGGCGCTGCTTGTGGGCGACGCGGGCGAGGCCATCTCAGGTGCGGCGCAGCTCTACCGCGACGGTTTCGCGGCCCGCACGGTGGTCGAAGGGCTGGTGGCCGCTTTCGGGGCCGCGCTGCACGCCGAACTGGGCCTGGGCGAAGAAGGCCGACTGGAAGGCGCCGAGGTGCCCCGGCTGCTGAAGTTGCAGGCCGCGCTCGACGAGCAAGAAGCCCGCTTCGCCCGCAGCGCCGACCAGCAGAGCCTGGAACTGGCGCTGACCCACGCTTTGCTTGCCGCCGATGGGGGCACGGGAGGCGGTGCGCCGAGTCTGGGCTCTGCCGCCACGTCCGCCCCGGCGCAGGTGCCCGGCGACCTGCTCCAGCGGCTCAACCGACTGGAAAAGGAATTGTCCACACTCCGCAGCGCTCCCCGTGCGGCGGCTCCTGCTTCGGCAGTCCCGGCGGCCCCAGCGGAAAAACGTGGCCCGGCCCCGGCGCGCGAAGCCGTGCGTGAGGCGGCAGCGTCCATTGCTCCGGCAGCGGCGCCCACGCAGGGCAGTTGGGCCGACGTGATGGCGCAGACGACCATGCAGATGCGCGCTTTTCTCAAACCGGCGCGGATGCACGCGCAGGACGGCTACGTCAGCCTGACCTACGAGGACCGCAGCAGCTTTCACGCCAAGCAGGTGGCGGGCAAGTTCGACGAACTCGCGGCGCTGGTGGAGCGCGTGTTTGGCCCCATCACCTTCGAACTGATTGCCCCCGAAGGTCTAGGCCGCAAGCGTGAAGCCGGGAGAGCAGGCGGGAGTCAGGCTGCCGCGTCTGCCCCGGCACCCACACTGAACCCGGCACCGACTCGCTCCACTCCGGCCCCCAAAGCCGACGCCCCTGTCGAGATTCCCGACTTCGACCCCTCTCCGCGCCGCAGTCGCCGGGGACCGGAGTTCGAGCCGGTGACGGTGGGCGCCGCTCAGCCGCAGCCCGTCGCTGCTGCCCAGACCGCCAGCACCCAGACCCCCGGCACTCAGACGGCCAGCGCCCCACCGCCCAGCCTGCCGCCGCGCCCCCCGGCCCGGCCCAGTGGGACTCGCCCGTGCGCCTGCGGCCCGGCAACCTGAACTCCGCCTGCCCGACCCGCCCAGCCCCGACGACGTGGCCCCCGCGCCGCTGCCTGGGAACGAGGCCGCGCCCTGGCAGGACGAGCACGCCGCCGAGCCGCCCCCTGCCCCCGCCGACGCCCAGGGCGGTGACCGGGTGACGCCGCCGGGCCAGAGCCGCGAACTGTACCTCGGCGAAGTGATTACCGAGGAACCCGACTGGGACAGCTTCGGCGCCCCGGTGCTGGACGACGTGGAAGCGAGCGGCGCCGCGCTGCTGGACGACGCCCCCTTCGCCGAGTACAGCGCTCCGCGTCCGGCACCCAAACCGGCCCCCGCCCCGCGTGAGACGGCGAACGCTCGGCCTGCCGCGCCCGCCCGGCCCGGTGACATCCGTGCCCACCCGATGTTCGAGGACATCAAGGGCCGGTTTTCAGGCCGGGTTCGCGAAATCGGCAAGAACCGCCGGGTGCAGGCGGACAGCAGCGACGCCGATGGAGAAGCCGACGAGAGCGAAGACACCGCCGAAGCCTGAGCCCGCCCCGACCCCTTCCCATCCACCCGTCAGGCCCCTGCGCTAGCCTGCGCGCTGAGCTATGCCTGCGCCCTTTTCCCGCCGTCTGTGGTTTTCCCTGATTCTCGCCCTGGCGCTGCCGGCGCAGGCCCAGGAAACTGCTCCCCCACCCGTTCCCGCGCCGCCGATCACGGCTCCTCCCGAGCCGGTTCCGCCGGTCAGCGAGCCGCCCCCCCCGGCGACCCCCCCCGTTGCCGATCCGGTCCCAGAACCGACCCCGCCCGAGGCGCCTCCGGCAGCGGACCCGGTGCCTGCTCCACCAGCACTCGTTCCCCCGGCCCCTGTCCCACCAGCGCCTGTTCCACCGGCACCCGTCAGCCCGGCGCCGCCCGCTCCGGCGGTTCTCACCCCGCCGCTTCCAGTGCCCACGCCCCCACTGCCCGAAAAGCCGGTGGTCGTCGAGGTGCCCGCCGGGCCTCCCGGCAGCACCCTGCGCGGGCTGTGGGTGGACGCCTTCGGGCCCGGCCTCAAGACGCGGGCGCAGGTGCAGCAGACGGTGAACGACGCAGTGGCGCTCGGCGTGAACACCCTGTTCGTGCAGGCGATTCGGCGCGGCGATTGCCTGTGCATGAAAAGCGGGCTGCCGCTGATAACCGATCAGGCGCTTGAAAAGAACTTCGACCCCCTCGCCATCGTCACCAAGCTGGCGCACGAGCGCGGAATCAAGGTGATTGCCTGGGCGAGCGTCACCGGCATCGCCAACGCCGCCGTGCCGAGCACCGCCCCCGGCCACGTGATGAAAACGCACGGCCCGAGCAGCGGCGCGCAGTCCTGGCTCGCCCGCCGTCCCGACGGAAGCTGGCTCGAAGGCAAAGACGGTTGGCTCGACGCCGGCATTCCCGACGCCGCCGAATTTATGGCCCAGAGCGTGGTCAATCTGGTTCGCAACTACCGGGTGGACGGCATCCAACTCGACCGCATCCGTTACCCCGACGGCGGCGACTGGGGCTACGACCCCAAGACGCTCACCCGTTACCGCGCCGAAACCGGAGCGGCGGGCACCCCGGCGGCGAGCGACCCGCGCTGGCAGGCGTGGAAGCGCGAGCAGATCACTGCGCTGGTCCGCCGCATCGCGCTGGAGGTCAAGAGCGTGCGCCCCGACGCGTGGCTGAGCGCCGCGACCATCACCTATGGGGCGCCGCCCAAGCCGGGCGACCTCGCCGCCTTTACCCGCTCGCGCACCGTGACCGACGTGATGCAGAACTGGCCGGAATGGGTACGCGACGGCCTGATCGAACTCAACGTGCCCATGAACTACAAGCGCGACGGCGTGGCCGAGCAGGGCGCGTGGTTCAACGGCTGGAACGCCTTTGCCGACAGCGTGCGCGTCCGCGCCGACCGGCAGCCGAGCGCACTGGCGGTGGGGTCCGCCCTGTACCTCAACTCGCCCCCGGTGAGTGCCGCGCAGGCTGGGCGCAGCGTGGCGAGCGGCCTGGGCTGGGTGGGCTACTCCTACCGCACGCCCACCCTGAACGTGTATGAGGGCAAAGAAAGCATGGCGCAGGGCCTCAAAGCCGTCGGCAGTGCCCTGAGCGCCCGCCCCGAGGTTCTGCCCGCCGAGCAGCGCTGGGAGGACGCCGCTCCGAGCAGCCGGGGGCTGATGGGCCGCATCCGGGGCGCCGCCGTGCTGGGCAGCCGCCCCGTGGAGGCGTGGCAGGGCGGGGTGCGGGTGGCGCAGTCGCTCACCGACGGCAACGGCTACTACGGCTTTTTGACCCTGCCCGCCGGCAAGACCGAAATCCGGGTGGGGGGCCAGCGCTGGGCCGACACGGTGCCCGAACGCGGCGTGGTCCGCCTGCCCGACCTCGTGCTGCGCGACCTGAAGCCGGCGAGCGCGCCTGCCAGTGCCCCAGTGGCTCCTGCCACTCCTGCGCCAGCCAAGCCGACGGTGAAACCCGCCACCAAGTCCGCCCCAGTCAAGCCCGCCACCGTCAAGCCGACAGTCAAACCGGCCACCATCAAACCCACGAAGCCGGGGAAGCGCTGAGGCGCCTGAGCTACCTGAGCACTCCTGCGCCAATCACCGCTGCCCCCAGCACCACCGCCCACGCCGGCAGCTTGCCCGCCGTCAGCGCGGCGTAGGCGAGCAGCACCAGCGCGAGGTCACGCGGGCCGTGCACCGCCGCTGTGAACACCGGGTCGTACAGCGCGGCGAGCAGCAGGCCGACCACCCCGGCGTTCAGGCCCCCCAGAGCGCGGCGGGTGCCCGGCCTGCGCGACAGCTCGGCCCATAACGGCAGGGCACCGAGCATCAGCAGCAGGCCCGGCAGAAAGATGAACACCGTGCCGAGCGCGGCCCCCAGCAGCGGCGAAAAGACCGCCTGCGCCGCGCCGAGGTAACTGGCAAAGGTGAAGAGCGGCCCCGGCACGGCGTTCGCTGCCCCGTACCCGGCGAGGAAACTCCCCGCGCTGAGAAAATCGAGCACCAGCCCTGCCTCCAGCAACGGCAACACGACGTGCCCGCCGCCGAAGACCAACGCCCCGGCGCGGTACACGCGGTCCGCGAACGTCCAGGCCGGCGAGAGCGGCGCCAGCAGCGGCAGCACCACGAGGCCAGCGAGGGCGAGCCCCAGCAACCCCAGCCCCGCCCGGCGGGACAGGCGCAGCGGCCAGCCGCCTCCCTCGCCCGTCGCCGCTGGCAGCCAGCGCCAGCCGACCAGGGCGCACAGCAGCAGCGCGAGCAGTTGGGTCCACGCTCCCGGCCACAGCAGCAGCCCCACCGCCGTGCCGAGCGCCAGCCCGCTGCGCACTCGTCCGGGCGTTCCCTCCCCGGCCCCCACCAGCGAGCCCCACATGCCCGCCACCGCTTGCGCGACCACCGCCACCGCCGCCAGTTTCAGGCCGCTGACCCAGCCCGCGCCGCTCAGGTCGCCGGCCCGGCCCGCCAGCGCCGCGAAGCCCACGAGCAGCAGGGCGCTCGGTAGGGTAAAGGCCGCCCACGCCGCCAGCGCCCCCCGCGCTCCAGCGAGCAGAAAACCCACCGCGCACCCCACCTGACTGCTCGCCGGCCCCGGCAAAAACTGCGCGAGCGCCACCACGTCGGCGTATTGCGCGTCGCTCAGCCAGCGGCGGCGGTTGACGAACTCCTCGCGGAAAAACCCCAAGTGCGCCACTGGCCCCCCGAACGAGGTCAGCCCCAGCCGCAAAAAAGCGGCAAAGACGGTGTGGGCAGGAACGGCAGGCAGTGGGGACGCACTCACGCGCCCCAGGGTAGCGGCGAACGGTCAGGCAGGTACCAAAGAAACGGGACCGAAGGCCAAGCTGAGAAACTTCCCAGGTGCCCCAACCTCCGCTTCAGGCCAGCGTCAAGGGGGCGTCAGCTTGAACCGTTAGGCTGAGCGGGATGACCGACCTGCGGAGCCGTCAATAGGGCCTCCAGCAGCTTTCCCCTTTTCCTCCCGGCCTACTTTTGGCCTGCCCACGACTGGATACACTACAAATGATGAAACGCACCTCACTCGCTCTGCTCGCTCTCATGGTCTTCGCCACACCGGCGCAGGCCCTGAAGCTGATCGTGTGGGACCCCGATTTCAAGAACAAGGTGGCCTACGGCGAGAGCATTGCCGGCAAGTTCAACGTGAAGTTCGACAAGAACTACAGCGGGCCGGTGGTCGCCCTGTTTTCCCAGACCGACGAGGAAAAGGACCGGGGCACCTACGCGGGGCTGCGCAGCAGTTATGAAGGCGCCCTGCGCGGCGGCCAGCTCTTGATCGACACCGACAGCGATGGGGTCCCCAATACGGCGTCGCGCTCTGGCGCGGGCAACGACAAGTCCTTCGTGCCCCTGAAAAAGCTGCTGCAACCGTACAAACTCAGCGTGGACGTGCAGCCCACCAGTCTGCTGCTGCCCCCCGCCAACAGCATGATGGTGCTGGGCCGCTGAGACGGCGCCGGCTTTATCTGCCCGAAAGGTATGCCGGGTCACGTTGCGTAACGCGCTAGGCTGTTGCAGCTTTCGCCCCACGTCCAACCTGCTCCCACCCGCCAAGGAGACTTCATGCTCGCGCAAATCCTGATTGTGGAAGACGACCCGCACCTGGGGCCCCTGCTCCGGGATTACCTCTCTGCCGACTACCAGGTGCACCACGCCCCCACGCTCAGGGACGCGCAGGCGTGGCTCGGCACCCACTCGCCGCAATTGGTGCTACTCGACCTCAACCTGCCCGACGGCGATGGGCTGGACCTCGTGCAGGCGCTGCGGCAGTACTCCAGTACGCCGGTGCTGGTGCTCTCGGCGCGCACCGGGGTGCAGGAACGGGTGGCGGGGCTGAACGCGGGGGCCGACGACTACCTCACCAAGCCGTTCGCCATGCCCGAACTCGACGCCCGGATTACCGCGCTGCTGCGCCGCACCGCCGCCGGGACGGGCGTGAATCTCGGCAACACGGCGCTCTCGACCTCCAGCCTGCTGCTGACGGTGAACGACAAGAACGTGAACCTCACCGAGCACGAGGCCCGCATTCTGGAACTGATGATGCGCACGCCCGAGCGGGTCTTTTCGCGCGCCGACATCGAGTCTCACCTCTACGGCTGGGAAACGCCGAACTCCAACAGCGTGGAAGTCCGCATCTCGCAGCTGCGCAAGAAGCTGGAGTCGGCGGGCAGCGACCTGCGGATTCGGACCATCCGCAACGTGGGCTACGTGCTGCAACACTAGCCTGCCCCTGCGCCGACCCTGACTGTGCCGAACTCCCAGCCTTCCCTCGCCTCGCGCCTGACCCCCGGCGCGGGGCTGCACTCTGCGCGGGTGGCGTGGCGCCACAGCCTGCGCTTCCGGCTGGCGCTGATGTACAGCCTGAGCGCCCTGGTCATCACCGCCGTCATCGGCCTGGGCATCACGTCGTACCTCCTGGGGCAGATGAACCGGCAGTTCGACGCCCGGCTGAGCGAGCGCGCCGACGCGGTGGCCGAGCGCTTTGGCAGCAAGGAGCAGGACATCGGCCAGGGCCTGCCGCCCATCAGCGGCTACACCGCCATCCTCGACAACGATGGCCGGGTGCTGGGCGTGAGCACCTCGCTCAAGTCCGACACCCGCCAGAAATTCAGGCTGGGCGACCCCTTTCCGTATCCACAGCACGGCAGTTTCACCGTGCTGGACGTACCCATGCGGGCGACCACCCGCCCTGCGCCGGACTACGGAACCGTGTGGGTGGCGCTGCCCGAGACCGACCTGGTGGTGGCCCAGACGAGTGCGACGCGGGCGCTGCTGCTGTCGCTGCTGGTGGCGCCGCTGCTGCTGCTGCTGCTCGGCTGGCTGGTGGGACAGCGGATGCTCGCGGGGCTGGGCGAAGCCGCCGACCTCGCCGACCGCATCGACCCCAGCCGCAGCCTCGCCACCCTGCCGCTGCCTGAGCGCGAGGACGAGGTGCACCGCCTGCTCGCCGCCATCAACCGCCTGCTGGTGCGTATCGAGGCCGGACAACTGCGCGAAAAACAACTCCTCGGCCAAATTGTCCACGAGCTCGGGGCGCCGCTCACGGTGCTCAAGGCCACCCTCAGCCGCGCGGGCGAGCGCACGAACGACCCCGAAGTGCAAAAAGCCGCGCTGGTCGCCGACGAGCTGACCTTCACCACCCAGGACTTGATGCAGCTCGCGCGCGGGCAACTCGAAATGAAGCTGGTGTGGCACTACATCCCCGCCGTGACGCTGCGCGACCGCCTCGACCGGCTGGTGCCCGGCGTGACCTTCAGCGGAGACTGGTCGGGCGGCATCCTCTGCGACCCCGACCGGCTGACCCAGGCGCTGCGCAACCTGCTCGCCAACGCCCGTCGGCACGCGGGCCTGGACGGCAGCGTGAGCTGCACGCTGGCCGAGACGCCGGAGTGGCTCACCTTCACTGTCCGCGACTCCGGCCCCGGCCTGCCCCCCGAACTCGGCGAGCGCATCTTCGACCCCTTCGTGAGCGGCGCGGGCAGCAGCGGCCTCGGCCTGAGCGTGTCGCGCCAGATTGCGGTGATGCACGGCGGCAACCTGACCGGGGGCAATCATTTGGACGCCGGGGGGCAGGTCGCCGGAGCCGAATTCGTGCTGACGGTGCCGGGCGCGGCGCTCGGGGAGGACGAGGACGACGAGGTGCTGGAGGACGTGGAGCCGGTCGGGGTCTAGAGCATTTGACGTCATAAAGACCCCTCACCCCTGCCTTCGGCAGGCCCTCTGCTCCGCAGCTCTCCGAGTCTCCCCTTGCTTGGTAGAGGGTTAAACAGCGCAGGGCCATTCTTTTGTCAAATGCCCTCAATCAAAGAAAGGGAAGCGGAGGCATACGCCCACGCTCCCCTTCCCCATTCGATGACTCAGTCCACGATCATCGGAATCAGCACCGGGTTGCGGCCCGTCGCCTTGCGGGTGAATCTCCGCACCGCGCCGTACATATCGTCGCGCACGTCTTCCAGGCGCTTTTTCTCGCGCAGGCCCTGTTCCACGGCTTCGAGCGCCACCCGGCGGATTTGCAGTTCGAGGTCGCGGTTGGGGCGGGCAAAGCCGCGGGCGACGACTTCCACGTGCGGGGTGGGGTGCAGCACGGCGGTCAGGATCAGCAGCCCTTCCTGGCTGAGGTTGACGCGGTCGAGCAGCACGTCGTCGTTCACGTCGCCCACGCCCAGGCCGTCCACGTAGACCGCGCCCGCCGCCACGGTGCCCGACACCCGGAACTCGTCGGGGCCGAGGTTGACGATGTCGCCGTTCTTGGCGATCAGGGTGCGCTTGGGAGGCCGGGGCAGCGTCTGCGCGAGCTTGGCGTGGTTGATCTGGTGCCGGGGCTCGCCGTGCCAGGGCAGGAAAAACTTGGGCCGGGTCAGGTTGAGGATGGTCGCCAGTTCTTCCTGCGAAGCGTGGCCTGAGGCGTGCACGCGGTAGGTGGGCGGATAAACCACGTCCACGCCGATTTCGTAGAGGCGGTTGACGATCAGGTTCACCGCGTCCTCGTTGCCGGGAATCGGGTTGCTGCTCAGGATCACCGTGTCCCCCCGGCGCAGCGCGAATCTTGGCGTGGGTGCCGAACGCGAGGCGCCCGAGCACCGCCATCGGCTGCCCCTGCGACCCGGTGCAGACGAACAGCACCTGCTGGTCTTGCAGTTCGCCGACTTCCTCGCTCGTCAGAAACGGCTCGGGCGGGTTCATGTGCCCGGTGGCCTGCGCGGCCTGCGCGTACTTGATCATCGAGCGGCCTTCCATGACCACCCGGCGGCCCTGGCGGTGGGCAAGATCGAGGATGTTCTGGATGCGGTAGACCTGCGAGGCGAAGGTCGTCAGGAAGACCCGGCCCCGGCAGCCCTTGATGATCTCCTCGAGGTTGCGGGCGATCTCGGCCTCGCTCGGCGTGTGGCCCGGGCGCTCGGCGTTGGTCGAGTCGGAGATGAGCAGCAGCACGCCGTCTTTGCCCGCCTGCTCGACGCGCTCCAGATCACTCACGATGCCCGCGCCGGTGCCCACGTCGGGGTCGATCTTGAAGTCGCCGGTGTGCAGCACGTCGCCCACCGGGGTCTTGAGGATGTACCCAGCGTTGTCGGGAATCGAGTGGGTCATGCAGAAGAACTCGGCCACGAAGCTTTGGCCGAAGCGCACCTCGTCGCCATAGGTCACTTCGCGCAGGTCCACGTCCTGAAGGCCGAATTCGCTGAGCTTCTCGCGCACCAGGGCGAGGGTCAGCGGCAGGCCGTAGACCGGCACGCGGGGCAGCCGGGCAAAGATATAAGGCAGCCCGCCGATGTGGTCCTCGTGGCCGTGGGTCAGAATCCAGCCCTTGATCTTGTCCTGATGCTCGAGCAAGTAGTCGATGCGCGGCACGATGAGGTCGATGCCCATCTGGTGGGCCTTGGGAAAGGCGAGGCCGCCGTCCACCACCACGATTTCGTCGCCGTAGCGGAACACGGTGATGTTTTTGCCGATTTCGCCCATGCCCCCGAGCGGAATGACTTCGAGGGTGGGAGCGGGCAGGTCAGCCGACTCGGGCCGGGGTTGTTCTGGTCTGGTCATGGAAGACTCCAAATGTTCGGAAAGTGCGGGGAGGGTCCGTTCGGTGGAATCCGGCGAGCGGCAGCGGCGGGGCCGGGCCGCGCACGAGTGGAAACGCACAGACGGAAAGCGGTTGTGTCACCCGGCGAAGCCGATGTGCTGGAGCCGAAAAAGGCGGCAGCCCAGGCCCGGCGGGCGGAAGTACCTTCACGGTAGCACAACCCCCCCACTGCTCACCGACACCTGGCATATGAAAAGCAGTTAAACCCGACCTTGAGCGCGGTATCATGGCCGGGTGAACGAACAGCGGATTCTCGTCATCGAAGACGACCACGACATTGCCAACGTCCTGCGCATGGACTTGACCGACGCCGGCTACGTCGTCGACCATGCCGACTCCGCCATGAACGGCCTGATCAAGGCGCGCGAAGACCACCCCGACCTGATTTTGCTCGACCTCGGGCTGCCCGATTTCGACGGCGGCGACGTGGTGCAGCGCCTGCGTAAAAACAGCGCCCTGCCGATCATCGTGCTCACCGCCCGCGACACGGTGGAAGAAAAGGTGAGGCTGCTCGGCCTCGGCGCCGACGACTACCTCATCAAGCCCTTTCACCCCGACGAACTGCTCGCCCGCGTCAAGGTGCAGCTCCGGCAGCGCACCTCCGAGAGCCTGAGCATGGGCGACCTCACCCTCGATCCCCAGAAGCGCCTGGTGACCTACAAGGGCGAAGAACTGCGGCTCTCGCCCAAGGAATTCGACATTCTGGCGCTGCTGATCCGGCAGCCGGGCCGGGTGTACTCGCGCCAGGAAATAGGTCAGGAAATCTGGCAGGGCCGCCTGCCCGAAGGCAGCAACGTGGTGGACGTGCACATGGCGAACCTGCGCGCCAAGTTGCGTGACCTCGACGGCTACGGCCTGCTGCGGACCGTGCGCGGCGTGGCTACGCCCTGCGCGGCTGAGGCCCCCACCTTTGACTGGTCCTGCCCGCCCGTGAGCATCCCTGTGGCCTCCCCTTCTTTGCCTCCGGGTCCGATACTGCCGCCCTGCTGCGCGGTCTGCCGGACCCGGTGTTCTGGCTCAGCGGCCCGCTCGGCGAAGAACAGCTCAGCGGCAACCCCGCCGCCGGGGAGCAGTTTCCGCTGCCTGAAGGCGCTGCTTCCGCGCCAGCGTGCTGGGCGGCCTTCGCGCCCGACCTCGCGGCGGCGTTGCAGGCGGCGGCGCGGCAGGCGCAGTCCGGCACGGCGAGCAGCGGCGCCGCCGGGGGCTGGGCGTTCGACGCCCTACCCGCCGAGGGCGGCGTGTGGTTGCGGCTGCGGCGCGCGCCCGCCGCGACTGCCGCCGAGGAGCAGCTCGACCTGCTCTTTACCGTGTTCGAGCGCCTCGGGACCGGGCTGGTGCTGCAAGACGAGACGTTGAACGTGCGGCGGGCCAACGGCAGCGCGGCGCGGACGCTGGGCCTGAGCCGCGAGCAACTGCGCGGGCAGGGCAGCGTGCCGGGCAACTGGGAGCTGCGCCGCCCCGGCGGTCATCGGCTGCCCCCCGAGGAAACCCCCACGCTGCGGGCCCTGCGCAGCGGACAGGACGAAACCGACATGCGGGTGGGGCTGCTGCGGCCCGGCGCACCGCACTGGCGCTGGCTGTCGGTGGGGGCGCTGGCGCGGCGGCCTGCCGACCCCTGGCCCCCTGGCGTCCTGCTGGTGCTGCGCGACGAAACCGCCGAGCAGCGGGTCCGCGAGGAACTGCGCCGCAGCGAGCAGCGCTACCGTTCACTGGTACAGGCGAGTGCCCAGATTGTCTGGAGTGCGAGCCACGACGGCGAATTTCGGGTGTCTCAGCCGCAGTGGGAGGCGTTTACCGGGCAGCCCCCCCGCGAGCACCTCGGCGGAGGCTGGCTCCAGGCCGTGCATCCCGACGACCGCGAGGCCACTCTGGCCGCCTGGGATCAGGCGATCGAGCGCAACGAGGCCTACGAAGTCCGCCACCGCCTGCGCCGCCACGACGGGGTCTACGTGCCGATGCTGGCGCGGGCCGTGCAGGTGGGCGGCGAGGCGGGCCAGACGCCGCCCGAGTGGATCGGCACCCACAGCGACGTGACCCTGCAAGACGCCGCCGAGCGGGCGCTGCAAACGCTCAACGCCGACTTGCAACTTCAGGTGGCCGAGCAGACCCAGGAAATCGGTCAAGTGTCGCGCTTCATGGCGCTGCTGCTCACCTCGGCGGGCGAGGGGATTTTCGGGCTCGACCGCGACGGCAACAACACCTTCGTCAACCCGGCGGCCTCGGAGCTGCTCGGCTACAGCGTGAGCGAGCTGCTCGGTCAGCCGTCGCACGCCAAGCTGCACCACCACCACGCCGACGGCACGCCGCACCTGCTCAGCGAGTGCCCCATTTCCCAGACGCTGCGCGACGGGCAGCAGCGCCGGGTCGAGGCCGACGTGTTCTGGCATAGAGACGGCCACCCGGTGCCGGTGGCTTACGTGGTCACGCCGACTCTCGACGAGCGCGGCGAGGTGGAAGGCGCCGTCGTCATGTTTCAGGACGTGTCCGAGCAGGTCCGCGCCCACGCCGAACTCGAGGACGCGCTGCACCACCTGCAACTCACCAACGCCGACCTCGAACAGTTCGCCTACGTCGCCAGCCACGACCTGCAAGAGCCGCTGCGGACGCTCGGCAGCTACGCCGAACTGCTCGCCCGGCGCTATCAGGGCCAGCTCGACGCCCGCGCCGACCAGTACATCGCCTTCATGCTCGACGCGGTGGAACGCATGCGCAGCCTGATTCAGGACCTGCTTGCCTTTTCACGGGTGGGCCGCAACGAACTTGAACTCAGTGAAGTTACCCTTGACAGCCTGATGCAACAGACCGCCCGAAACGTGGAAGCGGCCCTGGAGAGCAGCGGCGGCGCCCTGACCTGGGACACGCCCGGCACCGCCTTGGCGCAGCCCTCGCTGCTGGTGCAACTGCTGACCAATCTGGTGAGCAACGGCCTGAAGTTTGCCCGCCCCGGCGTGCCCCCGGCGGTCGAAGTGGTGTCCAGCATAGTCGGCAACGAGCAGCGTATCGAGGTCCGCGACAACGGCATCGGGATCGGAAGCGAGTATCATGAACGGGTGTTTACGATTTTCCAGCGTCTCCACCTGCGTGAGGACTACCCCGGCAACGGGATCGGCCTCGCCATTGCCCGCAAGATCGTGGCGGCGCACGGTGGGAGCCTGACGCTGAAGTCGCAACCGGGAGAAGGCAGCACCTTCATCATCAGCCTGCCTGCCGACCACGCGGCGAAAGTTGGGGGGCACCAGTGAGCTTGTCCAGCACCCGGACCATCGAGATTCTGCTCGTCGAGGACAGCGAGCCCGACATTCTGCTGACCGAGGAAGCCTTCTCGGAGGCGCGAGTGCCCAACCGGCTGCACATCGTCCGTGACGGTGAAGAAGCCCTGCAATTTCTGCGCCGCGAGGGCGAGCACGCCCAGGCCCCGCGCCCCGACGTGATTCTGATGGACATCAACATGCCGCGCAAAAACGGCCTGGAAGTGCTGGAGGAAATCAAGGCCGACGCCGACCTGCGCTCGATTCCGGTGCTGATTCTGACCACCAGCCAGGCCGAGGACGACGTGCGCCGCTCGTACTCGGGCCACGCCAGCAGCTACGTGGTCAAGCCAGTGGGCTTCGAGAATTTCCTCCAGGCCATTCGCGCCTTCGAGGACTTCTGGCTGACCTTCGTGCGCTTTCCGCCGCGCGGCTGAGACTCCGTAGGTAAGAAAGAGCGCGCAGGTCGGCTTAGCCCGCCTGCATCGCCGTCAGCACATTCTGGAAATGCTCGTCGAGGTCCACGCCCAGTTCCTCGGCCCCTTGCCGCACCTCGTCGCGGTTGACGCCCGCCGCGAAGCCCTTGTTCTTGAAGCGCTTTTTCAGGCTGCTCAGCTCGACGCCCCTGACGTCCTTGTCAGGGCGAATCAGCGCGGCGGCCTGAATCAGCCCGGTCAGTTCGTCCACCGCAAAAAGCGTCTGGGCGAGGCGGGTGGTGCGCGGCGTGCCGGTGTAGGCGGCGTGGCCCATGATCGCGTCGAGGATTTCAGGCGAGGCGTCGGTGCGCTCGCGCAGGTAGGTCACGCCCCAGGTGGGGTGCTCCTCCGGGTGCAGCTCGTAGTCGAAGTCGTGCAGCAGGCCCGTCACCGCGTAGGTCTCCTCGTCCTCGCCCCAGTGCCGGGCGTACCAGCGCATCGCCGTTTCCACGTTGAGCATGTGGCGCTGAAGCGACTCCGACGGCGTGTGTTCGAGCATCAGCGCGTAGGCCTCATCACGGTTCATGGCGGCCATTATCGTGGTCCGGCGCCGAGTCGTAAGGAAGAGACCTGAATGTAAGGAAGCTGACACCTCAAACATGACATACTTCACGTCATGTTGAATGGCTTTCGGGATTTCATTTTACGTGGCAATGTGGTTGATCTGGCGGTCGGTGTGGTCATCGGCGCGGCCTTTAACAATGTGGTGGCGGCCTTTACCAAGGCGTTTCTCGACCCGCTGATTCGCCTGGCGACGGGCGGACACGGCAAAGTGGCGGGCACCTTCGCGGTCAACGGCATTACGTTCGACTGGGGCACCTTCGTTTCCACCCTCATCAACTTCCTGCTGACCGCCGCCGTGCTGTACTTCTTCGTCGTCATGCCCATGAACGCGGCGACTGAGCGCCTCAAGCGCAGCGAAAAGGCCGCCGAAGCTGAGCCCAGCAACGAAGAAAAGCTGCTGGCCGAAATCCGCGACGCGGTGAGAAGCCGCCCGCTCTGAGGTTTCCTCAGCGAAAAAGCCCCAGCCTGTGCGCCGGGGCTTTTTCGCTTGTGGGGTCTTGTGGGATTAGACGCCGTACAACTCGCCGTATTTCCCGCGCAGGTACTTCAGGTACGGCCCGGCGGTGAGCGCTTGCCCCGTCGCCCGCTCGATCAGTTCGCCGGGTGTCCAGCGGCGGCCATGCCGGTAGACATTCTCCCGCAGCCAGCCGTGCAGGCGCGAGAAGTCCTTGCGGGCGAAGTCGGCCTCCAGCCCAGGGTTGGCGGCCTCGGCAGCGGCGTAGAACTGCGCGCTCAGCACGTTGCCGATGGTGTAGCCCTGAAACGACCCGCCGATGGGTCCGAAGTACCAGTGCACGTCCTGCAAGGCGCCGTCCACATCGCTCGGGGCCCGCAGGCCGAGGTTCTGCTCGTAGGCGGCGTGCCAGGCGTCCGCGAGGTCGCGCACGGCGAGCTTGCCCGCCAACATCTCGCGCTCCAGCTCGAAGCGGGTAATCACGTGCAGGTTGTAGGTCAGCTCGTCGGCGTCGGTACGAATCAGCGAGCGCGAGACGGTGTTGACGGCGCGGTACATCTCCTCCTCGGTCACGCCCGCGAGCTGCTCGGGGAAGGTGTCGCGCCAGTCACCGAAGTAGGCGGCCCAGAACGCCCGCGAGCGGCCCACCAGGTTTTCCCACAGCCGCGACTGGCTCTCGTGGACCCCGGCACTCACGCCCCCGCCGAGCGGCGTGCCCAGAAACGCCGCGTCCACGCCCTGTTCGTAGAGCGCGTGCCCGGCTTCGTGCAGGGTGGAATACAGCGCGTCGGTGGGGTCTTGCTCCTTGACACGGGTGGTAATCCGCACGTCGTGGCCGCCCAGCCGGGTCATGAAGGGGTGGTGGGTGAGGTCCTGGCGGCCCCGGCGAAAGTCGTACCCGTAGTCGCGGATGACCCGTTCCCCGAAGGCGAGCTGCCGCTCCTGCGCGAAGCCCCGGCCCAGAAAGTCGGTGCGCGGCGCCCCGGCGGCAATCACGGCGTCGGCCAGCGGCACCAGCGCGGCGCGCAGCTCGGCGAAGACCTGCCCCACCTGCTCGGCGGTCATGCCCTCGTCGGACTCGTTGATGTAGTAGTCCAGCGGGTCGCCGAACTCGGGAAAATAGCTCGCGGCCTGGAGGCTCAGGTCGAGCGTCTTTTCGAGGTACGGCACCATGCGCCCGAAATCGTTGGCGGGTCGGGCCTCGGTCCACGCGCTGTAGCTCTGGCCCACATGCCCGCTGAACTCGCGCACGAACTCGGCGGGAATGCGGGTGGCTTTTTCGAAGTCCTGGCGGGCGACCTGCACCATGCGGGCCTGTTCGGGCGACAGGTCGCTGCGGCTGGACGCGGCGTCGAGCAGCTTGCCGTACCCGGCGTCGGTGGCGCGGGCGTGGCGCAGCCCGGCGAGCAGGCTCTGCTGGCGGGCGCGGTCCTCGGCGGCCCCGGCAGGGAGAAAGGTGCTCTGGTCCCAGCCGAGCAAGGCTTCGATGCCCCCGAAGTCGGCGAGTTCCTGCCAGTGCTCGGTGAGCTGCTGCCACTGGGTGTCTTGTCGGGTTGTGGTCATAGCCAGAGAGTAGCCGTAAAGTGACCACTCCCCGCGATGAATCGCAGGGCTTCTCAGGCGACGGCATGCGAGACCCCGCTACCGTTGACACCTGAAGGGACGGCCCGTCCCAAGATGTTCTTTGCCGCGTTCCAGTCGGCATGGTCTTCATGCCCACAGGAAACGCACTTGAACACCTCGTTATTTCGGTTCTCCCGACAGGTATGCCCGCAAGCATGGCAGCGCTGCGAGGTGTACTGAGGGGGAACCCGAACCACCACGCGGCCAGCACTTTCAGCCTTGCCGCGCAGGATGTCGAAGAACGCACTCCACCCGACATCAGAGATGGAGCGGGCCAAGTTAGACTTGACCACGTTAGATACCCTCAAATCTTCGTGGGCAATCAGGTCGTTTTCCCGTACCAGCTTAACCGCCACCTTGTGGTGGAAGTCTTGCCTTGAGCGACGAATCTTACGGTGCGTCTTGGCAACCTGCCCCACGGCCTTCCGGCGACGGTTCCCGCCCTTCTTGCGACGGGAGACGGTGCGCTGCTGAACGCGCAGCTTTTTCAGGGCGCTCCCCAGGTGCCGGGGGTTATGGACAAACTCGCCGTCGGAGGTAATGGCGAAGTAGCGCGTTCCCACGTCCACGCCCACCGTGCTACCCGTTTCGGGGAGTGGTTGCACGGGGACTTCGCAGGTGTACACCGCATACCATTCGTTCACGTCCAGCACGATTTGCAGTGTCTTAGGCGTCCCCTCCAGCAGGCGGTGAAACTTGCACTTCACTGCGCCGATTTTCGGGATGTTGATGCGTCGCCCCTCGTCCACAGGCTTGCCAGGGCTGAGCCACTGGCCCTTCTTCTTGTCCCAGACTTACTTGAACTTGAAGCTGTTCCAGCGCTGCCGCGCTTCACGCGGGCGAAGAAGCCCTTGTATGCCTTGTCCAGCCGGTCCAGCGCGTCTTGCAGGACATGCGAGTAGACCCCGGCATACTCGGGACACTCCGCTTTCAGGGCGGTGAGTTCCTTTTGCTGGTCGTAGGCCGTGACCGTCTTGCCCTGCTTGCGGTAGGCGACAATCCGCTGTTCCAGGCCAGCGTTGTACAGCGTGCGGGTGAGGCGCAATGTCTCAAACATCGCGGCCTCCTGGGGATTGGTGGGGTACAGGCGAAAGCGGTACCCCCGGATTTGAGTGGTACTCTCTTGCATGCGAGGCGGTCTCCAGCCGCTTTGCCACGGTCCCGGCTGTTATTGATCGCGTCGTAGATTTGAGTCGATAAGTCGTTGAGGCAGTTCGATATACCGAAGGCGCTGCCACGCGCTGACCAGTCGCCCTTTGAGTTCAACGATCGAACGCGCACAGAAATTCCCCAACGCATTCCGCTTCACGTATGCCCACACCAGCTCAATCGGGTTCAATTCCGGGGCGTACGGCGGTAGAAACACCAGTGAGAGGCGTTCGTGGGTCTCCACGAACGCCTGAGTGGCTTTAGATCGATGAATGCCCGCGTTGTCCAGCACTACCACAAGCTCCCCTTGGATGTGCCGCAGGAGGTGTCGAAAGAACTGAGTGACATCCGTACTCCGAATCGCTCCAGATCTTGTGTTTTGGAAGAATCGTCCGTCCGAGGTTATTGCCCCGATGGTGGAGAGCTTCTCCCAATTCGCCGGAAGCTTGACCAGGGGCGTCACGCCCCTGGTTCCCCAAGTCCGCCTTCGCACGCCTTTCAGCGAGAAGCCGACCTCATCCAGATACACTAGGATTGCGCCCTCAGCGACCTTTTTTTTCCAACTCCGGTGCAACCTGTTCTTTCCAGGATGCGATCCGAAGTTCGTTGCGCTCGGCCGCTCGGCCATCTGGCATCTGGGGCGTAAACCCCAAGCGTCTGAGAATCTTCCGCACGTGGTCGTGGTGGTACCACACGTCAAAGTGCCGCCCAATCAGGTTGGTGACGCGTAGGGTCGTCCAGGTGTCATCAGGGAAGCCATGGTGCAGGGCGCCCTCCCGCAGGAAGGTGCGAAGCTGCTCGTGTTGCGTCGCGCTCAGACGTGCAGAAGCGCCACGGGCAACGGTGGCCTGAAGGCCACCGTTACGCTTCAGGCGGGCTTTCCAGGTGTACACGGTGTGTACCGACACGCCGAAGTGCTGAGCAATCTCTCGGTTTCGATGCGTCCCACGTTCAATCCATTCAAGCGCGGCCAAGCGGCGCTCCTCAAGCTGAGCGCGGGAATACTGGGCCGGCTGCCATCCGGGCATACGGCCAGCTTACCAATTCATACCTACACCGTTATCAATAGTGCAGCGCGGGGCCATTGCTCGTTTAGCTTACCACAGAACCGGAGGCGTCGGCTTGGCCTCCCTGCGGAAGGCGTGCCGCTAGACCCCGCTCTGAAGAACGGGGCATGCGCGTCACTTTCTGTCAGGCGATGGCGCCTTTTCTCTGCTGCGCCACGCGCCGGAGAAGGCTGGCGTCACGCTGGAACCCGGCGGGTGGGCGCCGCTGGAGCCGCTGCTCGCCTCCCTGCGGGTCAGCCTGGCGCGCCCGACGCCATTCGCCGCGAGGGGCTCAGGCCGGTGCACCGCCACCACGTCTCTCTCAGCGCCGACACGGGCGCGGCGCAGCAGGTGGGAGCGCGGCGCGGACGGGCGGTGGCGCTGGTCGTGGCGACGGGGGCCCTGCGTGAAGCCGGCTACGACTTTTTCCGCTCCGACAACGGGGTGTGGCTGACGGACACAGTGCCGCCGGAGTACCTCATACGGTTTCAAATTGAGTCCCGGACATATCCGGGCGCAATTTTGCGCGGAGCGCATGGAAAAAATACGGTTCTAAGGAGATGGACGGGCATCCGGCGCCTTTCCGGATGTTCGGGAATCGGGTGAAAATTGTATCACTTTTCCGTGACAGGCCCTGCCGCTCAGACTTTGGCGAGAAAGTGCGCGACGATTTCCGCCTCGTCCTCGAACCACCCCTCGGGATGCTCGAGCGCCTCGGACAGCGGCAGCCACGCGGCAGCGTTCCCAGCAGGCTGAGCGGTCAGCGCGTCCTCCCCCAGCGCGAAGTGAAAGACATACGCCACGATGCGCCCGCGCTGGCTGCGGCCCGGCGCGTCGAAGATGGCCTGCGCCCGCACGGCGCCCAGCACGGCCCCGGTGTCCAGCCCGGTCTGCTGCCGCACCGCCCGCATGGCGCAGGCGAGCAGCGTTTCCTGCGGGCCCGGCTCGTCGCCCGGCAGGGTGAGCAGGCCCCGGCCTGGGCGCTCAGCGCGGCGCACGGCGAGGAGCTGCCCCGCGCCGCTCACCACCGCGCCCACCGTCAGGCGGGTGGCTGGCGCGGGGGCCACGGCGGAGCGCAGTGCCAGGAACTCGGCCTGCAACTCGGCGTACTCAGGGGTGCGCTGAAAGCCCTCCAGAAAGGCATGCACGGCGGGCGGCACCATCCCGCGCACGTCGCTCAGGCGGTCTTCAAAGTAGGCGCGGCGCACGTCGGTGGCGTTGAGCGGGCTGACGACGTGGGTGGGCAGAAACTCCCAGTCAGGAAAAGAGCGGAGGTAATAGCTGCTCTCGTCCTTGATGTGGCCCACGAGCGCCACGTCGCGGCTGCCCCCGGTGTGCGCCTCCACGCCCGCGCGCACGTCCGCGAGCCAGTGCGCCTCGTCGTACAGAAAGTCGCGGACGTGTACGAAGCGCAGCCGCTGCGGGTCGGCGCCCGCTTCCGCCAGCATCGCCTCAATCACATCCTGGCGTTCATGCGCCGTCCAGGGATTTTTGGTGGTGCGGGCCGAACGCGCCGAGCCGATGACCACGATGAGGGTTTGCACCCGCTCCAGCGCTTCGAGCATCACCAGCAGGTGCGCCTGATGCGGCGGCTCGAAACGTCCGATGTAGACGCCGTAGGCTCGGCTTGGGATAGGGGGAGCAGGCGAGGCGAGGGCCGGGTCGTGCGGTGCGGTCATGTGCTGCATGGTGGGGTCCCCACACCTAGTACAGATGAGGCCGCCTTGAGAGGAGTATGGAGGCTGGGCTGCCAGGAGCCCAAAGCACTCGGCGAGGCACTTTTGACGCCCCTCCCCCATTCGGGGGGCCGCCACTTGTCAGAACATGACAGGGGTTTCATAAATAAATCAGTTACGAGCGGTGTAGTCTGGGCTCCATAAAGTCATTTCACACACGCCAGCCAGTGGTGCGCGGACCCCCGTGGTCCTCTCCATCCGGGTGCGTGGCCTGACAGACCGGGGGCCCGAGAATCAAGCGAGGGCGGCAGCGCCAGGCGGGGAGATTGCCATGTCCAACACCACTCAACACCGTGTCCACCTGCTGACCAGCGCCCTTGCCCTGGTGACCCTGCTCGCCAGTTGCGGCGGCCCCCAAGGCGCAGGTGCCCGAGCTGCGGCTGGTCACCACCCCCCGGCGACTGCTGCGTGACGGCTCGGTGTTCTTCTTCATCACCAGCCGCGACCACTCGGGCAAGGGGCTGACCCGCACCGAGGTCTTCGTGGACGGCCAGCCCTTCGTGAACGACGCCGACCAGTACACCTCCTACGGCAAGCACTGCACGCGGCAGAACAACGGCGAACACACCATGCGGGTGGTCGTGACCGACGCGCTGGGCGTGCAGGCGACCACCGAGCAGACCTTCAATGTGGAGATCGCCAAGCCCTGAGCAGTCTCCGCCTTCCTCATCTGCCCCCCCGCTACAATCGCCGCCGTGCCGCCGTCCATCCTGCCGCGCTCTATCCTGCGAGAAGTCCTGAAAATGTACGGAGCGGGCCTCGCCCTGCTGCTCGCCTTGCAGTTTGCCGACACCCTGAGCAGCACCCTGGGCAAGGCCATCGCCTACCGGGCCACCGCTTCGGAAAGCGCGACCGCCTTTCTGGCGATTTTGCCCACCATCTTCAACAGAGCGCTGGTGCTGTCGGTGCCGTTCGCCATTTTGCTGGGGCTCTCGCGGCTTCAGCGCGACTCGGAACTCAAGGCCGCTTTCGCCGCCGGCATCAGGCCGCTCTCGCTTGTCTGGCCGCTGCTGCTGCCGTTTACGCTGGTCGGGGCACTCGCCTTCTGGAACGCGGGCACGGTGGTTCCGGCGGGGCTCGACCGCTGGGACAAGACGTGGTACAGCATCTTCAACGTCCCCGAGAAAATCCCCACCCGTGACAACTACACCTACGCCCCGCCCGGCGCCCTGTACTACGCGGGCCGGGTCACGCAGGCGCCGCAGGGCCAGCCGGCGCCGCTCGCCGGGGTCATGGTGCAGCGCGGCGGCGTGGTCTACACCGCCAATTCGGGAAGCTGGAACACCGCCGCGCAGAGCTGGACGCTCGACGCCCCCTGGGTGACCGCGCCGGGCGAGCGCCCCCGGCAGCAGGCCGGCCCGGTCACGCTGCCGCAGGGCGACACGCTGCGCCCCCCGCCCGCCGAGGCCAAAAAGGTCAGCAATGCCGCGCTCCGCACTGCCCTCGCGGGGGAAAGCCTGACCGAGCAGGAGCGGCGCGAGTACACCTACCAGCTCGCCTCGCGCTACGCCGATCCCTTTACGCCCATCGCCTTTGCGCTCGCTGCCGCCGTGCTGGGGCTGCTGATTCGCAATCAGGCCGCTGCGCTCGCCGCCGTCATCGTGTTTATCGCGGGCTTTTACGTGCTGTGGATCACCATGCCGCAGCTCGCGCGCGCCGGGGCGGTGGACCCTACGCTGGCCGCCTGGGTGCCGAGCCTGATCTTTTTGCTGCTGGGGCTGGGCCTGGCGTGGCGGGTGAACCGATGAAACTGTTCGAGCGCTACGTGCTGAGCGAGATTCTGCCGCCGCTGGTGGGAGCGCTGGCGGCCGTCATTTTGCTGTTTTTGCTGGCAGGGCTTGAGGAAGTCATCGGGCCGCTGCTCGCCAAGGGCGCGAGTCCGTTGCTGGTGGCGCGGCTGCTGGCGCTGAGCGTGCCCGAAGCGCTCTCGCGGGCGCTGCCCATCGGGCTGATGTTCGCCACGCTGCTGGGGCTTTCGCGGCTGGCGGCGGATTCGGAAATCAAGGGGGCACTTGCTGGGGGCGTACCCGTCACGCGGCTGCTGCGCCCGGTGCTGCTGCTGGCGCTGGGCATCACGGTGCTGTCGTTTCTGATCGGCGAGGGGCTGCGGCCCAAAGCCTATTCCGAGTCGCTGCGGGTGCAGCAGCAGATCGTGTTCGACAACCCCCGCGTGACCGGGCTGGGACAGGCGGGCGAAGGCGGGCAAACACTGGTGCTCACCGACGCCCTGAACCGCGCCATCAGCGTGGGCGAAGTGCGGCCCGGCGGCGAGCTGCGCGACCTGCGGATTGTGGCGATGCAGGCGGGCGAGGCCCCGCGTGAAGTCATTACCGCCGAGTCGGGCACCCTGGTGCCGGGCAGCAACGTGCTGGAGCTGCGGCGCGGTCAGCGGGTGACCTACCAAAATGCCCGCCCCGTCACTGTGCTGTCGTTCGAGAACGGGCGCTTGCCGGTGCAGGACGTGCAGGCCAATTTCGCCAAGGACGAGCGCAGCTCCACCGCCCAGGCGGGGCTGGTCAATCTGCCGCTGCGTGAGCTGTGGGACCGCACCGAGGCGTTCCGGCAGCAGAAAGTCCCCGCCCCCGCCGAGTTCACCGCCTTTCACCGCAAGATCGCCGAGCCGCTCGCCGCCCTCGCGCTGGCCTTTTTTGCCGTCAGCCTCGCGGTGTATTCGTTCCGGGGCAGTCTGAACCTGGGCTTTACCTGGGCGATTTTGCTCGCCTTCGCC
Organism: Deinococcus radiodurans R1 = ATCC 13939 = DSM 20539; assembly: GCF_000008565.1. Classification (GTDB taxonomy): domain Bacteria; phylum Deinococcota; class Deinococci; order Deinococcales; family Deinococcaceae; genus Deinococcus; species Deinococcus radiodurans. Next base: position 2,434,074 of record NC_001263.1, read on the forward strand.
TACTACGCCACCTGGAGCGTGTTCCGCATCATGGGCGAAAACGGCGGCCTGCCCCCGGTGGTCGCCGCCTATGCCCCCGACCTGATCGCGGTGGTGGCGGGGCTGGCGCTGCTGTGGCGCTCGGAACCGGCGCTGAAGCTGGCAAGAAAACGGATTACAGCTTCAGCGTCAGATGGTGCAGCGCCCGCTCCTCACCATCCGGTCCCCGCACCGCGCCCGGCTGCACGCCCCAGGTCTGGAAGCCCCAGCGCTGGTAGAGCCTGAGCGCCGCGTGCTGGGTGTCGGTGACCGACAGTTCGACCTGGGTGACGCCCTCCCAGCGGCGGGCCTGCTCAAGTGCAGAGCGCAGCAGCGCGTCGCCGCAGCCCTGGCCCCGGAACTCGGGCAACACGCCGACCCCGACGATTTCGGCCCGGTGCGCGGTGGCCGCCCGGCTCTCGCGCAGCAGGGTGAGCATGCCGACGAGCTCGCCCGCCACGCTGACCCCGTAGGTCACGTGCGTGGCGGACGGTTGCAGTCGTCCGGCCACGTCCGCGAGGGGCCGACCCGCCCACTCCTCGGCGGTGGTGACGTAGGCGAGCGGGTCGGAGCGCAGCAGCGCCAGCCGCAGCGCGAAGTACGGCGACCCGTCGGCGGGCTGCAACACCCGGACGAGCGGCACTTGCGGCCCGGTCACGGCTGCACCCGCCGCTGCGCCGTGTCCCGGTCACGCCAGTTCAGGACGTGACCCGCCTCGCGCACCCGGCGGGTCCGGGCAAAATCGAGGTCGTGAATGAGCCAGCCGGGGGCGTTCCACTCGCCCTGCGCCACCATGCCGTCTTCGGGCAAGTCGCCGTCGGCAGGGGCGTAGAGGCCGGCCCGCCCCACCGCGTCCTCGATGGCCGAAGTCCACGGCGCGTCGGCGAGCAGCGGCGCGTGCAGCGCATAGCACTGGTTTTCCAGGGCGCGGGCCATGCTGCCCACCCGGACCCGCGTGAACCCGGCCCGCGAGGCGGTGAAGCTCGGCACCACCAGCAGCTCGGCCCCGAGTTCGGCCTGGGCCCGCGCCAGATGCGGAAATTCCGAGTCGTAGCAGATGGCGACGCCGAACTGAACGCCGCCCGCCCCAAAGACCCGCACGCCCGCGCCGGGGTCTATGCCCCACTCCTCGGCCTCAAAGCGGGTCATCAGCAGCTTGTCCTGATGGCCCAGCGGTCCCTGCGGCCCGAAGACGTGGGCGCGGTTGACATACCCGGCGCCGTGCGCGACCGGAAAGCTTCCGGCAACGAGGGTCACGCCGTGTTCCCGCGCCAGCCGCTCGTGCAGCGCCAGCACCTCCGGCAACAGCGGTTGCAGGGCGGGAAGCAGCCCCCTGAGGTCGTGGTGCAGCCCGGCAGGCAGCAGGCTGATGAGTTCGAGCGGCGCGTACTCGGGAAACACCAGCAGCTGCGCCCGCTGCCGGGCGGCTTCCTCGACCCAGCGGCCCAGCTCCGCCGCGTAGTCCTGCCAGGACGACAGAAAGCGGACCGGGTAGGCGGCAGCCGCCACACGCAAGACAGACATGCGGCTCAGCATACGTGAGTGCCGGGCGCCCCTGCGGGAGGCTCACAATCACCCTTTGGACACGGCGCCCGTGCCCATTGCCGCCGTAAAATAACGGCATTGTGACTGCGCCCGACTCCTCTTCTGCTCCCGCGCCGCTCGCGTTTGGCGGCAAGCCCCGCGTCTACCCCATGCGGCTGTACGGCGACCCGATTCTGCGCCGCAAGGCTCGGAACCTCACCGCTGCGGACACCCTGCACGTGCCGGGCTTCGAGCCCCAGACGGTACGTGAGGTGGCCGACACCATGCTCGAAACCATGTTCGAGGAACGTGGGGTAGGCCTCGCCGCGCCGCAAATCGGGCTGCCGGTCCGGATGTTCGTGGCGGTCGAGTACGCCGACGACGAGGAAGAAAACGAAGGCCAGGAAACGCCGCTGCGCTCCCGGGTGCTGCGCGAGTACGTGATGCTCAACCCGGTGGTCAAGGTCATCAACAAGAAAAAGGACAAGTCCTACCAGGAAGGCTGCCTGAGCATTCCCGGCATCTACGAAGACGGCGTGCCTCGCGCCCGGCAGGTCCGGGTGGACTACACCGACCTCGACGGTCAGCCGCGCAGCATCGAGGCCGAGGATTACCTCGCCCGCGTGTTTCAGCACGAGACCGACCACCTCGACGGCAAACTGTTTCTCGACCACCTGCCCGCCGACATCACCGAGGACCACCGCAAGGATTTGCTGCGAATTCAGCAGGCGTCCAAGAATTTCCTCGCCCAGCTCTCGGAGTGGGACAAGGCGCAGCGGCACCTGAAGGAGAACCTTTGAGCGCCGCGGCGGGGCCGAAAGTCGCCTTTTTCGCCTCGCCCGCCTTTGCGCTGCCGGTGCTGGAAGCCCTTCGTGCTGAGTTCGAGGTGGTGCTCGTCGTCGCGCAGCCCGACAAGCCGGTGGGCCGGGGCCTGAAGCTGACGCCGCCTCCGGTGGCCGCCCGCGCCGCTGAACTCGGGTTGCCGCTCGCGCAGCCGCACAAGCTGCGGGGCAATGCCGACTTCGCCGCGCAGCTCCGTGATTCGGGCGCCGACGTGGCCGTCACCTGCGCCTACGGCAAGATTTTGCCCGCTGGCGTGCTGGAGATTCCGCGCTTCGGCTTTCTCAACACCCACACCAGCCTGCTGCCGCGCTACCGGGGCGCCGCGCCGATTCAGTGGGCGCTGATTCGCGGCGAAACGGTCACCGGCACCACCATCATGCAGACCGACGAGGGCATGGACACCGGGCCGGTGCTGCTGCAAGAAGAATTGCCGATTCGCCCGGAGTGGACCAGCGTGGAACTGTCCGCCGCGCTGAGTGAGCAGGCCGCCGCGCTCATCGTGCGGGCGCTCCGGACGCTGGAGACGCTCACGCCGCAGCCCCAGGACGAAGCGCAGGCCACCCACGCGCCGCTGCTCGTCAAGGAAGACGGATTCGTGCGCTGGGCCGACCCCGCTCAGGCGGTGCTCGACCGTTTCCGGGGCGTGGCCGCATGGCCGCAGACCACCGCCTTTTTTGGCGGCAAGCGGCTCAAACTCGCTGGGCTGACGCTGGGGCAGGGCAAGGGCCAGCCCGGTAAGGTCTTGCAGGTGGGCGCGGGTGGGCTGACCGTCGCTTGCGGCGAAGGCGCCGTGTGCATCGCCACCGTGCAGCCCGAGGCCAAGAAGGCCCAACCGGCGCAGGTGTGGGCGCAGGGCCAGAACGTAGAACAGGGAGCGCGCTTCGACCTCTGGGAACCGCCGCAAGGCTGACCCCGTACCGGAGGACGTGCCTCCCTTTCAGTTTCCCCTGACGCTGGAATTCAAATTCAGCCTGTTCACCGAGCTGCAAGTCCACGACGCTGTGGGCCAGCAGCTCGCCTACGTGCGCGAAAAGACCTTCAGCGTGCGCGACGAGGTGAAGGTCTACACCGACGCCTCGCGCCAGCAGCAGACCCACAGCCATGAAGGCCGAGGGCTTTCTGGCCGGGGCGCTGGACTGGCGGGCCAAACGCCTCATTCGCCGCAGCGACGGCACCGTGCTCGGGGCGCTTCAGGCGCAAGGGATGCGGACGCTGTGGGCCGCCGGGTACGAACTGCTCGGCCCGGACGATAGCGTGCGTTTTACCATTCGCAACGACCAGCCCTGGATGAGCGTCGTGGAGGGAGCGATTGACGCCGTACCCCTCATCGGCGACTTCGTGGCGATGGGCTTCGACTATTTCGTCAACCCCACCTACACGGTGAGCGACCCGGGCGGGCAGCCCACCTACCGCGTCCACAAGAAGCGCAGTTTCTTCTCGCGCCGCTTCGTCATAGAAGAACTGCGCCCCGGCCCGGCGGAAAACGACGAACTGGTGCTGCTCGGCCTGATTCAACTGGTGCTGCGCGAGCGCGAACGGGGCTGATTGCCGGCCTGAGTGACCTCAACGCTGAGACAGCAGCACCGCCCCCACCAGCGCAAAGCCCACGCCCACCCACTGCGCCGCCCGCAGCCGCTCGCGCAGGACGGCCACCGCCATCAGGGTGGTAAAGGCCGGGTAGAGGCTGGAAAACAGCGCCCCGAGCGCCAGCCCGCCGCCCTGCACGGCAATCAGGTAAAAGAGGCTGCCGAGCATGTCGCCGGGAAACGCCGCCAGAATCAACGCAGGTGCGCGGGGCCGCAGTCCCACGGTGCTCGCCGCAATCATCAGGCTGAGCAGGGCGCTCGTGGCCCGCGCCGCAGCGAGCACCCACAGCACCCCCGGCGACTGCGCCTGCCCGAGCAGCAGGAAGAACATGCCAAAGCCCAGGCCCGCCAGCAGCCCGAGGCCCACGCCGCTGTTGCCCTCTTTGCCCGCGCCGCCGGGGCGAAAGCTGAGCAGCGCCGTGCCCAGCAGCACGCCCAGCGCCCCCAGGCTGCCGAGGCGGCCCAGCGACTCGCCGGCCAGCAGCCCCGCACCCACCGGCACCACTGCCGAGAGCGCCCCGGCCCCCACCGACACCGCGCCCATCGGCCCCAACGCCAGCGCCCGGTAAAAGGCGACCACCGCGCCCATGCCGAGGAGTCCTGCCCCCGCGCCCCACAGCAGGGCGGTCTGCCCCGGCATGGGCTGCCCCAGCCCAACGGCGAGCAGCACCAGGGCCACCGCACTCAGGGTGTGCGAGAGGGCCACCACCCGCAGCGGCGAATCGTGGCGGCTCGCCAGCCCAGCCAGAAAATCGCTCACCCCGTAGGTGAGCGCCGAGAACAGACCACTAAACACTGGATTCATTGCCCACACTCCAACATTGCCCCGCCAGTGTAGGCCTCTGCGGACCGGGCGCGGCTATCCTTTAGCCGGTTTCTCGCCTTTGACCGGTTTCTCGCTGAAGCTCGGCACCTTGTCGCCGTAAAGGGCGTAGGCGTCGCAGCGCTCGCGCAGGATGCACTTGCCGCATTTGGGCCGCGTCCAGGTGCAGACCTGCCGACCGTGAGACAGAAAATTGATGTGCAGCTCGTACAGATACGGCGGGTCGGGCGGCAGCAGGGCCAGCAGCGCCCGGTGCGCCGCCTGCTCGCCCATGCGTGGGATGACTCCGACGCGGGTGCTCACGCGGTGAACGTGAGTGTCGACCGGAAACACCGGGCGGGCGTAGTTGAACAGCAGCACCAGCGAAGCTGTCTTGACCCCCACACCCGGCAGGTCGGTCAGCCATTTCAGGGCGTCTTTGACGGGCAGGTCGCGCAGAAAATCGAGGTCATAGCCACCCGGCGCGGCCTTGATGCGGCGCAGCGTTTCTTGAATGCGCGGGGCCTTGCTCTCAGGGTAATTGCTGCGGCGAATGGCGTGGGCGACGGCGTCGGTGGGCGCCAGGGTAATCGCGTCCCAGTCGCCCAGCGTCCGCAATTCCTGGTAGGCGGCTTCCTCGTCGGCGTGGGTGGTGCGCTGCGAGAGGATGGTCGAAATCAGCTCGTGCATCGGGTCGCGCCGGGGGGTGGGGTCCTGGTCGCCGTACTCTTCGTGCAGCCGCTCCTTGACCCAGGCCAGCAGTGCCGCCCGCTCCTCAGCGGGGCGGGCGGCATTGAGCGGTGCCCCCTTTCCCGACACGTCGCCGAAGAGGGTCACGACGACTGCTGGGCGCCGTCTTCGGCTTCCTCGCGTCCACCTTCCGCCGGCTGGTCCTTGGCGGCGGGGTCAATGTTCGGGTCCTTGCCCCGGTCCTGCGCTGGAATGGCGTGGCTTTGCCCTTCGGCGGGGGACTGGTTGGCGGGGTCGTAGCCCTTCTTCTGGTCGTCGCTCATGGCCCCAGGGTGCGCTCCTCCGGCAGTCGGCAGACAAGGACTAGATAAACGCGGCTTAGGGGTTGCAGGCCAGAGAGAACGGCTCAGTCGCCGTCTTCACTCAGGCCCAGACCGTCTTCGGCGCTGTCCACGTCGTTCAACGACCCGGCGGGGCGGGCAAAGCGCAAGTAGTCGAGCCAGGGCGGCGTGTGCCCGAGCTGCCGGATCAGGAGCGCTGCCTGTGCGGTGTGGCGGACCTCGTGGGTCATCACATGCCACAGCAACTGGTCCAGGGTCACGGTCACGCTCGCCGGGTCGTCCTGCACGAGTTTGACCGGGCGTTCGAGATCCGGGTCACTGTCGAGAAACGCCTGGGTCGCCTGGGTCACGGCCTGGCTGTAGGACAGAATCCAGCCGAGGTCATATCGCTCGGCGTGCGGCTCCACCCAGTCGTACTGCCAGTCGCCCCGTTGCCGCACGCTCTGGCCCAGGGCGATGAGGTGAATCCAATGTTCCTCGACATCGGTGACGTGCAGCAGCAGGTCTTTGACGTTGTGAAAGCGTTCGCCGTTTTCGATGAGGTCGCGGTTGAGGTCGTCGTCCGGAAGCGCCCGCACAAATTGCCACAACTGCTCACGGGCGGCGGCAAGGTAGCGGTAGTACTCGCGGGCGTTCATGACTGTCCCGAGAATACCCCCAGAGACCCCCACAGGAATTTATGTTCTCCTCGGACACTATTAGGGAACGCCCCACCTGTCTACGCTGAGGCTGACTCGCCTATTAGCTCAACTGCGCAGCGATTCGGCCAGCAAGGGCACGAGTGCCGCCCGCACGTCGTCCAGAGTCTCCACCTGATGCAGCGCCGGGTGCAGGTCGGGCTGGTCGGGCAGGTACTTGGGCAGCACCTTGCGCAGCGGGCGCATGCTCGCCACGTGCAGCCGCGAAGGGTCACGGCGGTGCGGCGTGGTGTAGAAGTCGTGCTGCAACTCCGCGTGCCGCAGCGCGGTGCGGGCGCGTTCCTGGGCGGGGGGCAGCGTCTCCTCGCCGCTGGCGATGGCCCGGAACATCCAGGGGTTGCCGACGGCGCCGCGTCCGATCATCACGGCGGCCACTCCGCTCTGCTGCATCCGCTCGCGGGCCTGCACCGGGCTCAGCACGTCGCCGCTGCCGATCACCGGAATCCGCACGGCCTGCGCCACCCGCCCAATCGCGTCCCAGTCGGCGTTGCCGGTGTAACGCTGGGCACTGGTGCGGCCATGCACCGTCACGACGGCGGCGCCCGCCGCTTCGAGTCCCTGCGCGATTTCCACGCTGCGGTTCTCGTCCCAGCCGAGGCGAATTTTGGCGCTCACGTCGAGCCCGGTGGCCTGCCGCATCGCCCGCACGAGTTCGTAGGCGACTTCGGGGGTCTGCAAGAGGCACGCCCCGCCCTTGCCGCGCACCTTGGGCACCGGGCAGCCGAGGTTGAGGTCGATAGCGGCGGGCGCAAACCACGCTTCGGCCTTGCCCACCGCGTCGGCAAGCACGTCGGGGTCGGCGCCGAAGAGCTGCACCGCCCGGCCCTGCTCGCCGGGGTAGGGGCGGCCCAGACTGAGCGACTCCTGCTCGCTGCCCAGCACCAGCCCACGGGCGCTGATCATTTCGCTCACCGTCCACAGCGCCCCCTGCTCGGCGGCGAGCTGGCGCATCGGCGCGTCGCTGTAGCCGGCCATCGGGGCCAGCACCGCACCGGGGCGGCTTAGACGCTCAGCGTAGAACCCGCCGGTAGCCGGAGCAGCGGAGGACGAAGCGGCGTAGGCAGTCATAACGGTTAAGAATAGCGCCTGAGCGCTGCGGGCCGGATGAAGGGAGCCTGAAACGGCGCGGCTGACAAGCCGGTCGCAGGGGCGAGGGCGGTGCGCTATCTTCGGATTGTTCAGCGCAGAATTTGTTATTTGCGAACTCTCCCGCGCTGTTCCCCTGGGGCTGGAGCCCGGTTTCTTGCCCAGGGAGCCTGTTTGACCCATCTCGATCGTTTTCGGAGGACCCAGCTTGAAGCGCCGTCTGAGTTTTACCCCCGCTTTGCCGCATCACGCTCCGATCCTGCACCAGCTGTACCAGGACACGCCCGGTTATTTCGACCTGCTCGGGGGCGAGGTGCCCACCCTCGGTGAGGTGCAGCACGACCTGCTCACCGCCGCCGAGGACCCGCACCGGCAACTCGAACTGCTGCACGACGACCAGGGCGAACTGCTCGGCAGCGTGGACTACAAGACCGAGTACCCCAGTCCCGGCGACCTCACCATCAACCTGCTGCTGATCAAGGAGGGGCGCCAGAGCCAGGGCTGGGGCGCCGAGGTGGTGCGGCAGCTCGAAGCCCGGCACGCCCTGCGCAGCCGCCGGGTGCTCGCCAGCGTGCTCGGCGACAACGTACGCGGCGTGCAGTTCTGGGAACGCCTGGGCTACCACTTCGAGCTCGACGCCCGCCCGGTGATGACGTGGTACGCCAAGGAGCTGCCCGGCTCGCCCGCACCTCGCCAAACGCTCCTCACAGGGCGCTGCTGACGGGACGCTGCTGACGCCGACAGCGTAGGCCACCATCGCCTACACTCCGGGCATGATCGTCAAGTACGGCGGCAATGCCATGAAAAGCCTCGACCTGCGCCGCGCCGTGGCCCGTGAACTCGGGACGCTGCGCGGCGCAATGCCGCTCGTGGTCGTGCACGGCGGCGGGCCGGTCATCGAACGCGAACTCGCGGCGCGGGGCGTAGCGAGCGAATTTATCGGCGGCCTGCGCGTGACCACGCCCGAGGCGATGGACGTGGTGGAAATGGCGCTGTGCCAGCTTAATAAGCAGCTTTCGCAGGACATTGGGCAGGCGGTGGGGCTGATGGGCCGCGACGACGAGTTGCTGCGTGCTGAAGTGCTCGACCCCCAGCTCGGGCGGGTGGGCCGCGTGACCGGCGTGAATGCCGGGCTGCTGCGGACGCTGCTCGGCGCGGGGCTCACCCCGGTGGTGGGCTGCGTGGCGGTGGGCGAGGACGGTGAGGCGCTCAATGTCAACGCTGACACGGTGGCCGGCGCAGTGGCCGGGGCGCTGGGCGAGGGGGCCGTCTTCCTGACCGACGTGGACGGCGTGTACCGCGCCTACCCCGACCCGGACAGCCGCGCCGCGCAGCTCACCCGCGCCGAGGTGGAAGACGGCCTTGCGGCGGGCTGGATTGCCGGGGGCATGATTCCCAAAGTGCGGGCGGCGCTCGACGCACTGGGGCGGGGCGCCCCCTTCGCCATCATCGCCAGCGGGATGACGGCGGGCGTACTCGCGCAGGCGGCGCGGGGGGAGGCCGGAACGCGCATCGTGCCCTGAGACAAGTCTTACTGCACCCGGCTGAAAATGAGCGTGTCGCGCAGTTGGGTGGGGTCAGCGACCGAGACCTCGGCATTTTTCAGTAGCGCGTCTTGCGTATAGCCCAGGGCGCGGGGAATGCGGGCGCTGCGCTCGTTGCTGGCGTCACAGTGAATTTCCAGGCGGCGAAAGCCCAGCGTGTTCAGGCCGTAGTCAGTGAGAAATTCGGTCACCTCCTGCGCGTAACCCTGCCCGGTGTGCGGCGTGGCAATCCAGTAACCGATTTCGGCCTTCGGTACCCGCCAGTCGAGCGCGTGGTAGCCGCTGCTGCCGATGAGTTCGCGGCCATCGGCGCTCCAGACCATCAGGCGCAGGTTTTCGCCCGTGCGGTACGCCTCCTGCGCCCGGGTCAGGTTCTCGGTGGCCTGCTCCAACGTCTGCACCTCCTGCGCCCACGCCATCCAGCGCCGCAACTCGGCGTGCGACTCGGCAATGGCGCGGACCTGCGCGGTGGCGTCCTCCGGGCGGGGCGCGCGCAGCAGCAGGCGCGGGGTGCGGAATTCGGTGGGCAGGTCGGCGGGCGCGGTCATGCGGCCATTGTGGCGCGACGCGGCCAGGAAGCGAAATAAGCCGACTGGCTCATAAAAAAGGAGAGAGAACCAGCGTTTGGTCCCCTCCCCCTACGGAATAGTGCTCAGCCGCGCACGACTTCCAGAATCTTCTCGCCGTACTTGCCGAGGCGCGCCGGACCCATCCCGCGCACGGCGGCGAGGTCTTCGAGGGTGTAGGGCACCCGGCGGGCGATTTCGGCGAGCGCCGCGTTGCTTGCCACGATGAAGCGGCTGATTTCCTGCCGCTTGGCCTCGGCGTTGCGCCACTCGCGCAGCCGGGCGTAAATGGCGGCCTGCTCGTCGGTGAGGTCGGCGGCGGGTCCATCCTGCGCAGCGTCGGCGGTGGGCGCCGGGGGCGCACTCGGCAGGTCGGGCGCCAGCGGCTCGGCAGGGGTCTGCGCGGCGCTCGCCCCGCCTTCTTCGGCGGTGGGGGCTTCTTCGGCAGCGGAGGCGTCCTGCGGCTCGGCGGCTTCAGGTTCGGGTGCCTCGACCTGGGGCTCAAAGGTCTGGGCTTCAGAGGAGACAGGCGCGGCGTGCTCGGCCACGAACAGTTCGGCGGGCGTCACCTGGGCGGCGGCGTCCCCCGCGTCGGCCTCGGAGAGGGTGTCGGCGAGCGGCGGCGTCAGCGGCAGAGGCGGCGCGTCGGGGCCACTGCTGACGGTGTGGGTCAGCGGCACGTTTTGCGGGGCGTGGTCGCTGAACACGATTTCGGGTTCCCAGGGCAGGTCCTCAGACGGCGCCGGGGCTTGCTGCGGAGCCTCAAAGGTAAAGCGTTCGAGTTCGGCGGGGCGAGCCGGGGCATCGTCACGGCGCTCACCCGTCCGCGTGGGACGGTCCGGCCCCGGCGACGGGCGGAAGCGGTCGCGGCGGCCCTCGCGGCGCCGATCATCACGGAAACGGTCTTCACGCGGGCGGTCTTCGCGGGAGCGCTCAGGGCGGGAAACCCGCTGTTCGGAGCGGCGCTCGGGACGGTCTTCACGGTCGGCGGGGGCGCGGCCTTCGGCGTTGTCACGCGGGCGGTCCTCGTTGCGCTGCCTCTCATCACGTTGGCCCTGCTCACGCTGACTCGCTTCGCCCTGACCCGAAGCACGCTGGTCCTGACGCCGCGCTTCCGGTTGGTCGCGCAGCAGCCCCAGCACCTGCTCGGGGTCTTCGAGGCCGGGCGTGAGCAGCAGGCCGTCAGGCACGTGCCGCGCCGCCGCGAGGACGCCGCCGAGCTGGGCGGGGGTGTCCGCCGCCGAGTCGGGCGCCAGCAGCAGCGCGGTGGGACCGGCCTGCCGCACCGAGGCGCCGAGGCGGTCGGTGAGCTGCGTCGCCGTGCGGGCAAAGCGGGCGAGGCGCAGGGGCAGGGTCGCCACGTCGCGCAGGGCGAGCGCCACCGCGAGGTCGCTGGGGGGCGGCGCAGCGGGCGTGGGCGCCGTGCCAGAGCCGAAGAGGGCGGCGAGGGGCGCGTCGGCGTGTCCGGTCAGCGTCACGGCGTTGCGGTAGACCACGTAGTCCGCACCCTGCCGGGGCCAACCGCCGCCCGGCGCGAGGGTGGCGTCCACGATGACGCGCACGCCAGCGCGGCGGGCACGCTCCACGGCGGCGCGGTCAGGCTCCAGCAGCCACACGGCCCGCGCTCCGGCAAGGTCGCCGTGCAAGTCGGCTACGGCCAGTCCCGCCTCGGCGAGTGCGGCGCGGCCCACGTCCAGTCGCCCGTCGACCCGCAGCGTGCCGGGCCCGAGCAGCGCGGCGAGTTGCCGGGCCAGCGCCGCTTCGCCCGCGAGCAGCAGGCCCCAGTCGGTGTCTTCCAGGGCGGCCAGGGCCGCCGCCAGGCGCCCGTGCGGGTCGCCGCGCTCCGCGTGAAGCTGAACCAGGCGGGCGTCGGGCCGCAGAGATGGCAGGTCGGTCATGGCGCCTATTGTGCCGCAGCTGGGCCTGCGTGGGCGCTAACGAAAGCTAAGCTGACGAAAGCTAAGGAGTTGGTGGGGGCCGGGCAGGAACCTTTGGCCGACCGCCGCCGTAACGTGAGGCATGAAAAAGCTAGTGCTGTCCGCCCTGCTGCTTTCGTCCCCATTCGCTGCTGCGGGAGGCGCCGGGCAACCCCCCGCCAAGACGCTGCAATTGACGGCCCCGGTGGGCACTGCCGTCTCCTACCAGACCACCACCAAAGTCCGCGTGCAACTCGGTGACGTGACCGTGACCGCCCGCCCCGGCGCCGAGATGAACCAGGAAACGCTCGACCAGACGCGCGATGAGATCCGGCAGGGGTTCAGCCAGAGCATGCAGAACATGACCCAGACCTCTACGGGCCAGGCGACCTACCGGGTCACGGGCCGCGACGCGGCGGGCAACGTCACACTGGTCTCCACCACGACCCAGAGCGTGCCGCAGCGGGCCCCCTGACCATGACCGTGACCACGCGCATCACGCCGCAAGGTCAGGTGAAGATCACAGCGGTTAAGGCCGACAGCTCCGACCCGCAGGTGCGCGCTGTCCTGAGCAAATTCACCCCTGAGCAGTTCAATGCGCTGACTGGCAACAGCGAGTCTGCCGGCTGGCTCTACGGCATCCCGCTGACGCCGGGCCACAGCTCGACCAAGGTCCAGACTGCGGACTTCCAGAAGTACATGGGCGGACTCCTGAGCAGCCTGCCCGGCGCCGAGCAGCTCAACCTGAAAAGTTCGCCGCTGAAGCTGCAAGACACCACCACCTACAACGGCCTGAACCCTCAGGGCCTGTACGCCCTGACCACCACCACATCCCAGGTGGGCTCCTGGCAAGTGTCGCTCGGTCAGCCCGGGTCTGATGGCGCGTTCGAGATGGAAGTGAACAACGTGACCGGCAAGACCTCGCAGCTCTACCGCCGCGACGGCCTGCCCGCGAGCCAGGTCACCAGCATGACCATGCCCATCCGCCTGACCCTGACGGTGGACGACCAAGTGGTCAGCTTCGTCATGAACATGCAGCAGGAAATAACGCTCAAGCAGAAGTAACGCGAAGGGCAGAGGGTGAAGAGTGAAGGGTCACCGCCCTCTGCTCTTTACCCTCTCCCCTTTTCTCTTTATTTCCCGAAGCGCCTGTCCCGGCCCTGAAAGTCGCGCAGCGCCCGCAGGAAGTCCACCCGGCGAAAGCCCGGCCAGTACACGTCGCAGAAGTAGTACTCGGAGTAGACGCTTTGCCACAGCATGAAGCCCGAGAGCCGGATTTCGCCGCTGGTGCGGATGATGAAGTCGGGGTCGGGCTGGTCGGCGGCGTAGAGGTGCGCGCCGATGGCGTCGGGGGTCAGGTTCTCGGCGGCCTGTTCCAGTGTGGCCCCCTGCGCGGCCTGCGTCCGCAGGTAACTTTGCACGGCGTCCACAATTTCCTCGCGCCCGCCGTAGCCCACGGCGATGTTCAGGCGCATCCCCTCGTACCCGGCGGTGCTTTCTTCCAGATTGTTCAGCGCGGCGAGCACCTGCGGGGGAAAGTTGTCGTGCTGCCCGATGGCGCGCACCCGCACCCGATTGGCGTGTATGCGCGGGTCCACCGCCAGTTGCCGGGCTTCGCGCTCCAGCAGGCTCAGGATGTGGGCGAGTTCTGCGGGCTCGCGGCTGCCGTTGTCGGTGCTCAGCACCCAGATGGTCGCCGAGGGAATGCCGAGTTCCAGGCACCACTGCAAGACCTCGTGCGCCTTGTCGGCCCCGAACGAGTGGCCCATTTCGCGCTGCAAACCGGCGGCGCGGGCAAAGCGGCGGTTGCCGTCCAGAATCAGCCCCAGGTGCCGGGGCAATTTGCCGTTCGCCTTGACCTCGCGGGCCAGTTTCTGCTCGTAGCCCCACAGGAGTGCCCCCCGGGTCGCCGTGCGGACGTGCTGGGCGGTGCGGAGGGCGGAGTTCAGGGACGCCATAACGTCAGGGAGTGTAGCGCGGGGCCAGCAAAAGAGCGTCGGACAAAAGGTGGAGAAAGGGGGCGCTCCCTTCACGCTCCCCCCTGTCCTGACCCGTTCACGGCTTGACTCGTCCCCTGGGGCCGCCCTCAGGCTGGGGGCACCTCCGGAGGATGACCGCCCATGACTGACCCTGATCCCCCTCACACGGCCCACCTCACCATCAGCGCTTTTGCCAGCGCCTCACGCCTGAGCGTCAAAGCCCTGCGGCTGTACGACGAACTTGAGCTGCTGCCGCCTGCACGAGTGGATGAAGGCAACGGCTACCGCCTGTACTCTCCCGCGCAACTGCCCGACGCTCGCCTAATTGCCCGCCTGCGTGGACTGGGGCTGCCTCTCGCCGACATTCGCCGGGTGCTGGACGCCCTGCCCGCCCACCGACCAGAGCTTTTGCGCTCGCTCTGGGCGCAGCAACGGGCCGAACATACCCGCCGCGCAGAGCTCGCCCGCCTCATCCTCTGCCAGCTTCAAGGAGAAACCACGATGCCGAACCACGTCGTTCAGACCCGTTCCGTCCCCGCCCAGCCGGTCGCCACCCTCACCCGCCGCGTCGGCGTGGCTGAACTTCCCGCTGCCATCGGCGCTGGCCTCAGCGAGCTTCAGCAGCAGCTTGCCGCGCAGGGAGCACGCCCCACCGCCGCCCCCTTCGTCATCTACCACGGCGAGGTGAATGCCGACAGCGATGGCCCGATTGAGCTCTGCCAGCCCTACGCCGGAGCCTTGCAGCCTGTGAGCGGCCTTATCCTGCGTGAGGAACCGGCGCACCACGAAGCGTTTGTCACGCTCACCAAAGCCGAATTTGCGTTCCCCACCATTCTGAGCGCCTACGACGCTGCCGAAAGCTTTGCCAGGGCGCACGGTCAGAGCGGCCCGCTGCACTGCCGGGAGGTCTACCCGCACGACTGGGACCGCCTGAACGAAGACGACGCGGCGGGCGAGGTGGCCTGGCCCTACACGCCGCGCTGACCCAAACCAAGCAGGCCAGCCGGACTCCTCCGTGCTGGCCGTGCTTTTTGTATCCATCGTCAGCGGTATTTCAGCGCTTCCATCAGCTCGTCCACCATCTCGGCGGCGTCGCCCCGCTCGGCGGCGGTCGCCACATGCGCTTCCAGATGCCCGCGCAGCACCACGTCCGACGCGCCGGAGAGAGCGCCCTGCACGGCGCGAATCTGGCGCAGCACGTCCACGCAGTACACGTCCTTGTCGTCCAGCATCTTGACGATGCTTTCCAGGTGCCCGCGCGCGATGCTCAGGCGGTGGCGGGCGCGTTTGCGGGCGTCTGTGGGCATGCAGAGGTGGTCGGGGGTGGTGGAGCAGTGGTCGTGGTCGGTCATTTCAGCCTCCCGAATTCGTTCATGCGCGCCGTTTCGTTCGCCAGCACGGCTGCGGCTTCTCGCCTGAGCGCTGCCGTCTGACTGCGGCGCTGGCCCAGGCGGGCGAGGGCACGGAGGCGGGCGGACTGTTGGGGGTACTCCGTGAGGAAAAAGGCGTCGAAGCGCGCCAGGAAATCCTGCTCGGTGCCGTTGAGAATGGACACGATGACATCGGTGCTGGACACAGCGTTCGGCGGTTGTAATCGGTCCTTGAGCCGGCGCAGGCGTTCGCTGCTGGCCCGGCGCGCTCGCTGGTCGGCGGCGGCCCAGCGTTTCAGGCGCGGGCTGTGTCCATAGCGGCCCTCGAATTCGTCCAGACCGGCGAGCACGTCTTGCTGCGTGCGCATCTGGTCAAGCCAGGCGAGGTCAAACGCGGTGCCGCGCAGGCTGAGCAAGGCGCGCAACTCAGGCGGGAGAGGCTCGGCGCTGCCGCCAGCCGACCCGGTGCCGGTCAATGTCGTGGCCGCCAGCACAGGGGCGAGGGTCAGCCGCCGCCAGCCTTTCAGGGCGCTCACTTCACCGTCTTGAGCAGCTGACGGTACGTGTTCATCTCCGCCGTCTGCGACCTGATGATGCTCAGCGCCAGTTTCTTGACCTCGCTGCTTCCGCTGCGGCCAGCGGCGAGTTTGCTCATGTCCACCGCGCCCTGGTGGTGGGGCAGCATTTCGGTCAGGAACCAGCGGTCGGTGTTGACGGTGCCGGTCAGGACCATCGGCAGGGTCTGGGGCACGTACACCTTGCCGGTCCACTTGCGCAGCCAGCCGGTCATCAGCGCGATTTCTTGTTGCTGCGCGGCGACAACTTTTTTCGCGGCGGCCCTGACCTGGGCGTTTTTGCCGCTGCTCAGCTCTTGCCCCGCCATGTCGAGCGCCATCTGGTGGTGGTCCATCATGAGTTGCGCGAACTTGATGTCGAAGGCGCGGCCCCTGAGCGGCCCCAGCGCAGACACCATCTGCTTGCTCATGGCAGGCATGGACACGCCGGTGCTGACGCTGCCCACGCTGTGCCCGGCGTGCCCCGTCTGCGCCTGCGCCACCGCGCCGAGCAATACCAGGGCGGCCAGCGCTCGTTTCACTGCCCGGCCACCTCGGCGCCGTAGCCCTCTTCCTTCACGGCGGCAATCAGCGCCTGCGCGTCGGCGTCGCCCTGCACGGTGGCCTTGCCGCCTTCCAGCGACACCTGTACGCCCTCCACCCCCGGCACGGCCTTCAGGGCGCCTTCCACAGCCTTCACGCAGTGCCCGCAGCTCATACCCGTCACGTTCAGTTCGGTTTGCATGGAAAAAGGGTAGACCCAGCGGGGGGGGATGTCAAGGGAGCAGAGAGCGAAGGTCGGGAATTAGGCGACGGAAAACGGGCACTCTCTGTCTTTTTCTCTCGGACCTCTGCAACCATCCCCCCGGAGAGGGTATACTCCCTTCCATGAAGACCCTCGACCTCGACATCTCAGGAATGACCTGTGCGGCCTGCGTGGGGCGGGTGGAGCGCGGGCTCAGGAAGGTGGAGGGCGTGCAGGAAGCCCACGTCAACCTGGCGACCGAGCGGGCCAGCGTGACCTACGACCCAGCTTTAACGAACGCCGCCGCGCTGGTGCAAAAGGTCGTGGACACCGGCTACGACGCGCCTACCGCCGAACTGTCGTTTCCGGTGGCGGGCATGACCTGCGCGGCTTGCGTGGGCCGGGTGGAGCGGGCGCTGAACAAGACGGACGGCGTGCTGGACGCCTCGGTGAATCTGGCGACCGAGCGGGCCAGCGTGCGCTACCTGCCTGCCAGCGTCAGCCCCGCCGAACTGAAAAGCGCTGTGGTGAACGCGGGCTACGACGTGCCGGAGGAACAGACGCAGGCCGCCTCTCGCCTAGAACTGGAACGGGCGCGCAAGGCCGAGGAACTTGCCGGGCTGCGGCGCTCGCTGACCTTCTCGGCGGTGTTCAGCGTGCCGCTGCTGCTCCTCAGCATGGTCCCGATGCTCTACCCGCTGCTGCACCACTGGCTGCTGGGCACGCTGGGCGAGCGCGCCATGAACGTGCTGATGTTGCTGCTGGCCGCGCCGGTGCAGTTCGGCCCCGGCCTGCGCTTTTACCGCACGGGGTGGGCCGCCCTGCGTCACCGCAGCCCCGACATGAACACGCTGGTGATGCTGGGCACGTCCGCCGCCTTTTTCTACAGCCTCGCGGTGACGCTGTGGCCGCAGCTCTTCCCGGCAGGCAGCCGCCACGTCTACTTTGAAGCGTCGGCGGTGGTCATCACACTGATTTTGCTGGGCAAATACTTCGAGGCGCTCGCCAAAGGCCGCAGCAGTGAAGCCATGCGGACGCTGTTGCAACTGCAACCACAAAGCGCGCGGGTGCAGCGCGGCACGGAGGTCGTGGAGGTGCCGGTGGACGGCGTGCGGGTAGGCGACACCGTGCTGGTGCGCTCCGGCGAGCGGCTGCCGGTGGACGGCGAGGTGCTGAGCGGCGAGAGTTACGTGGACGAGTCCATGCTGACCGGCGAAAGCGTGCCCGTCCACAAGGCGGCGGGCGCGAAAGTCACCGGCGGCACGGTCAACGGCACCGGCTCGCTGACCTTCCGGGCGACGGGGGTGGGCGCCGACACCGCCCTGGCGCGGATTATCCGGCTGGTGGAGGACGCGCAGGCGAGCCGTCCGCCGATTCAGGGCCTTGCCGACCGGGTGGTGGCGCAGTTCGTGCCGCTGGTGCTGGCAATTGCGCTCGTCACTTTCCTGGCGTGGCTGTACGTGGGCGGGCCGTCGGCGCTGTCGAACGCGCTGATTCACACCGTCGCCGTCCTCATCATCGCCTGCCCGTGCGCGATGGGCCTCGCCACGCCGGTCTCTATCATGGTGGGCTCGGGCCGCGCCGCGCAGCTCGGCGTGCTGTTTCGCAGCGGGGCCGCGCTGGAAGGCCTGGGCGAAGCGCAGACGGTGGCGCTCGACAAGACCGGGACCGTGACGCGGGGCGTGATGGAAGTGACGGACGTGGTCGTGGATGGGAGATGGGTGATGGGTGATGGGGAACTGCTGAGACTCGCCGCCATTGCCGAGGGACCGTCCGAGCATCCGCTGGCCCGGGCGATTGAGCGGGCCGCCACTCTTTCACCCTCGCCCCTTGCGGGAGAGGGCCTGGCGCAGCCAGGGGTGAGGGGGCGTGTGACCAACGAACCCGCCCCATCCCCCACGCTCCCTCAACCCTCCTCGTTCCAGGCTCTTCCCGGCTACGGCCTGCGCGCCGAGGTGGACGGTCGGCGGGTAGAAATCGGCGCCGCCCGCTTCATGGCGCAGCTCGGCCTGCCGCTGGGCGAACTGGGGGCAAAGGCCGACGAACTCGCCGCCCGCGCCCGTACGCCGGTCTTCGCGGCGGTGGACGGTCAACTCGCCGGATTGCTGGGCGTGGCCGACCCCATCCGTGAAGGCAGCGCCGAGGCCATTCGCACCCTCACGGCGCAGGGGCTGGACGTGGCAATGGTGACGGGCGACGCACGGGCGACCGCCGAAGCGGTGGCGCGTGAAGCCGGTGTCAACCGCGTGCTGGCCGAGGTATTGCCCGAAGGCAAGGCGCAGGCGGTGGCCGAACTCCAGCAGTGCGGTCAGCGGGTGGCCTTCGTGGGCGACGGCATCAACGACGCGCCCGCCCTCGCCGGGGCCGACGTGGGCGTGGCCATCGGCACTGGGACCGACGTGGCCGTGGAAACTGCCGACGTGATCCTGTTGGGCGGCGACCTGCGCAGCGTGCCGAACGCGGTGGCGCTCAGCCGCGCCGTGATTCGCAACATCAAGCTCAACCTGTTCTGGGCCTTCGCCTACAACGTGCTGCTGATTCCGGTGGCGGCGGGAGTCCTTGCACCCTGGGGCCTGGGCCTCTCGCCGGTGCTGGCCGCCGCCGCAATGGGCTTGAGCAGCGTCTTTGTGATGAGCAACGCCCTGCGGCTACGTGGGTTTACGCCGCCCCTGTCTGTCAAAGGCTAACCAAAAAAGCTCCCCTGTGACGGGGAGTTTCTTTTGCCCGCAGTTCAGCCCTCGTCCTGAAAAATGTCCTCAATTCTGAGCCCGAACAGCCGCGCCAGTTTGAAGGCCAGCGGCAACGAGGGGTCGTATTTTCCCGTCTCCAGCGCGTTGATGGTCTGGCGCGACACGTCCAGTTTGTCGGCAAGGTCGGCCTGGGTCAGGTTGTGTTCGGCCCGCAAGACCTTGATGCGGTTTTTCATTCCTGTGACTCGCGGCGTTGCATCACATTTTGGGCAATACCCATGACCGCAAAACTCAGCAGAAAAAGCACCATGAGCAGCAGCGGTGAAACAGCTTCAGCGGGACTGATGGACGCCGCCATTCCAGTCACAAACACACTCACCATCAGAAAGATGAAAGCCACCGCTATCGCCTGCAGCATCAACGAGCGTTCATATTCATCCATCAGACCGTACATTTTGACATTGCGAACCGTATTAATGACACTACTGAGCAAGACGAACAGAACGAAATAGGGGTTGACCTCGCCCCTTGGTCCCAGAAACAGCGAAGCAAAAAGCGCTGCCGTGTTGATAAAGCCCAGCCAAGTGAGGGGGCGCAATTTAGCTTCAAACTGGCGCATACGCTGACTGTTCATGCGTGGCGACCCGCAGCCCACAGCTGCACGCAGAAGGCCAGCACAATCAGCACGAACAACGCTTGAGTGAACGCGCCCGCCTGAGGGTGGTTGGCAGCTATGCCCATCAGCAGAACGGCTATGGCATTGGTGGGAAGAAGGGCCAGGCTCAGTTTTTTGTCGGTCGTCATGTCTATTCCCCTTGTCTTGAAGTCATGTTTGCTTGACATCAAGAGTAAGGGAGGCATTGCTTTATGTCAAGCATTCTTGTCATCAGGTCAAGGGAAGGTGACATGCAGAACTTCAGCTGGGGCACCAGCGCAGCCACCACGGGGCGGCGATGCTCACGGGCCTGATTTTGGAAGAAGCGGTCTTCCACCCTGGCTGGTAGGTCACCCGGTCGGTGTGCCACTCGGCCCAGCCGTGCCATTCAGGGCCGGGCCAGTATTCCGTTTTCGTTTTCAGGACGGGAAAGTGGCGGCAGCGCAGTTCCAGAGCTCCCCCGGCAAGACTGACATTGCTGAATGCCCCTTCCCAGCGCTGCATCCCCCGCAGTTCCGTTCCTGCCCAGCGCGTCCCTGCCGGCCCCGGCCAGGGCAAATGAGCGAGCGTATCGGTGTGGCGCGGCCAGAAAAAGGCGGTCAGCAGCAGAAAAATCGCGCCGAGCCACAGGTGGTCTTTAGGCCGCATCATTCCAGCGTAGCCGCCAAAAGCTGAAGAGGCGTCCTCCAAAAGAAAACCCCCACATCTGGGGGAGCCTCTCTCAATTTCAATGTCTATGCGGGCGTCAGCGCCGCCAGCATCGCAAAGGTGATGACCGCCGCCGCGACCAGCGCCACCGCCACGAACCACGCGGGCGCCCGGCCTCCGTTTTCCGCGTTGGCCGCGCTCCAGCCCAGGCGCAGGTTGACGAGGGCGAACATCAGCAAAAAGGCGTCGAGGGCGTCCACCTGGCGGCCCCCGCCGAGGTCGAGCGGATAGGCCACCAGTCGCGTCAGGCCCGCCAGAGCAAGCGCGATCAGCAGGTGCAGCGCGGAAGTGGGCACCGCTCAGCCCAGTTCGTGGTATTGCCCACGAAAATAGAGCAGCGGGTCGTCGTCGGTGTAGCGGCTGTACTCGACAAAGCCCATATAGAGCGTGTGGTCGCCCGCCGCGATGACCTGCTCCTTGCGGCACACGAGCTGCGCGATGGTGCCGCCGAGCAAGGGCACCGACTCGTGCATGAACCAAGGCACGCTTTCCTCGGGACCGGGCCGCCCGGCGAAGTGGTCGCTGAGATGCCGCTGATTGGCCCCCAGGACGTTGACGCCGAAGTGCGTGACTTCGGGCTCCGCCAGCAGCCCGTGCATGTGCGCCCGCCGGTCCACGCTGACCAGCACGAGCGGCGGCGTCAGGCTGACCGACACGAAGGCGCTGGCGGTCATGCCCCGGCGCTGCTCGCCGTCCTGCGCGGTGATGATGGTCACGCCGCTGGCGAAGCGGCCCAGGGTCTGCCGGAATTCGAGGGGCGTGATGCCGCTGTGGGCGTCCGCGTCGGGGCTGTGGGTCATGCCGGGCAGTTTACCGCCCGGGCCGCGCCGCTTTCCGGGCCGCGCCAATGGCCGGGTCAAGCTGTAGCCCGATCAACCTGTGGCTGAGTCAACCTGTAACCGGGTCCAGCCCGTAAATCTCCAGAAACCGCCGGATGCGCGCTTCCAGCGTGGGCAGTGGCGCCACCTCGCCGCACACCCAGTCGGGCGCGTAGCTGCGGCAGACCGCCGGGCGCTCCAGATAGATGCCGCACAGACACGCTCCCTGCGTGTTTTCCGCTCCCAGAAAGCGGCACGGCACCCCCAACGGCTTGCCCAGCGCGTGAATATCGGGCGCCGAGCAACACGCCCCGCACGCCGTACAGTCGCGGCGCAGCGCAGAGCGGGCGGGAAAGTCTGGAGGCGGCTCAAAGAGGTCAGACATAAGAAAGAAGCAGAGGGCGGAGGAAGCCACCCGGCCCCTCCACCCTACCTGCCCCGCGCTCAGCGCAGCGCGAGAATCGCCGCAATCAGGGCGTCGTTTTCAGCGGGCGTGCCTACCGCGATGCGCAGGCAGCCGTCCAGTCCACGCAGTTTGTCCTGGCGGCGGCAGACGATGCCGTGCTCCAGCAGGTGCCGGTAGGCGGCGTCGGCGTCGGGCGTCTTCAGCAGAAAAAAGTTCGTATTGCTCGGGAAGATGGTGCAGGTGGGGTGGCCCTGCACCGCCGCGTAAATCCGCCCACGCTCGGCAATCGCCTCGGCCACCCGCTCGCGCATGTACTCGGGGTGTTCGAGCGCGGTTTCGATGACGGCCTGCGTCAAAAAGTTAATGGTGAAGGCCGACACCAGCTTTTGCAGGTGCCCGGCGAGTTCGGGGTTGGTCAGCAGGTACCCGGCCCGCACGCCTGCCAGCCCCCAGGCCTTGGAAAAGGTCCGCAGGGAGAGGACGTGCTTGCCCGCCCGCACCAGCTCGCGGTAATCGGTGCCCGCGTACTGGGAGTACGCCTCGTCGATCACCGTCACCCAGCCGAGGCGGTCGGCAACTTCTACCACCCGACGCACGTCCTCCGGGCGGTCGCTGTGGCCGGTCGGCGCGTGGGGCTGCGTTACGTAGAACACGCCCGGCGCGTGGGCGGCGAGGGCCTGCAAGGTCGCCTCCACCGGCAGCGAGAAGTCGGGGTTCAGCGGCGTCAGCACCAGTTCGGCGCCCAGCATCGCGGCTTCGAGGGTATAGACGCTGAATGTGGGGTCGGTGGTCAGCACCGTCTGCCCGATGCCACCGAGTTCGGTCAGAATCTTGATGAGGACGTTGCTGCCCGGCGTAATCACCACGCCTGCCGCGTCCCAGCCCTCGTAGCCGGCAATGGCGGCGCGCAGCGTGTCGGCGTGCAGGTCGGGATAGCGGTTCCAGGGGTGGGCGAGCATCCGCTCGGCGGCCTTTTGCTTGAGCTCGGGCGGAAAATCGTAGGGATTCTCGTTCTGGTCGAGCTTGTACGGCACGTCGATGGGCGTAAACGGATAGGCCGGAATGTCGCGCACGGCCTGACGCACGCCGGAGGGGCCGGGTGCGGGGGGAGGCGTCTGGGTCATGCAGGAGTTGTATCACCCGGCAGCCGGACGCGCCGCTTCCCCCTCCCCTTCTCAGACGGATTTCGTCCACTTCCCCCACATCCGGGACAGCGCCGGATGCGGGTCCATTTCCCGAAACCCGTTTTTGCTGCTTCTCACTCCGTTCGGATTGAATCCCAAAACCGGGGGATTTGGTCGCAGTTCGTCTCACTCCCCTCGACCGGCCCCCCTCTACCCGTAGGGCGCAGCCGCTAAACTGCGCGGCGGACACCTTTCATTGTTCATCCACGTGCGAGGTGTTCACCCCTGGAACACTCCGGGCGCGGCGCGCGCCTCCCCAGGCCCGCCGAGTGCCCTGAAGCTGTCCGAAAGGAGCCAAGACAGAACATGCCCACGTTGTATGTGATTCTGAGCCTCCTGCTCGGACTGATCGGTGGGGTTCTCGTGCAGCGGGCGATCGGAAGTCGGCAACAGGCCGTCACCGATGACCGCCTTCAGCGCGAGGCCCAAGCAGAAGCGCAGCAGATCCGTGCCGAGGCCCAGCGCCACGCACGGGAGCTGCACGAAGCCGCCGAGCAGGACCGGCAAGACGCCATCAGCAAGACGCAAGACGCGGCCCGGCGCGTGCAAGACGCCGCCGAGCGTGACACCCTGGCCGCCGCCCACGAAGCCCGGCTCGACGAGCAGCGTGAGCAGGTCCGCGCCCTGCGCGCGCAACTCGAGGCCGAGCGCGAGCAGGCCAAGGCCGACGCCGCGCAGCAGCGCGAGGCCCTGAGCACCGACCGCCAGGAAACCCGGCGCGAACGCGAGGACCTGGGCCGCGAAATCGAGAGGCTCGGGCGCCGCACCGAGCAGCTCGACGCCCGCAGCGACAAACTCGACGCCCTCGAGGAGCGGCTCGAAGGCGGCTGGCGCGAGGTGCAGCGCCAGGAGCAGGAGGTCGCCGAGCGGCTGCGGCAGGCCGACCTCAAACTCTACGAGGTGGCCGGCCTGACCCCCGAAGTGGCCCGCGAGCAGATTCTGGGCCGCCTGAACGCCGAACTCGAGGAAGAAAAGGCCATCCGCGTCAAGGCGATGACCGAGAAGGCGGGGGCCGAGGCCCGGCGCAGCGCCCGCTCGATCATCGCCCAGGCGATTCAGCGCAGCGCCTCGGAAACGAGCGCCCAGCTCTCGGTCAGCGTGGTCCCGATTCCCAGCGACGCCATGAAAGGCCGCCTCATCGGGCGCGAGGGCCGCAACATCCGCGCCTTCGAGTCGCTGACCGGGGTGGACCTGATTATCGACGACACCCCCGAAGCCGTGATTCTCAGCAGCTTCAACCCGTTGCGCCGCGAGGTCGCCCGGCACGTCCTTGACGCGCTGGTAGCCGACGGACGGATTCACCCCACCCGCATCGAGGAAATGGTGCACAAAGCGCAGGACGACATGAAGACCTTCATCCACCAGCAGGGCGAGGAAGCGGCCATCGAAGCGGGCGTGGTGGGCCTCAAGCCGGGGCTGGTGCAACTGCTCGGGCGGATGTATTTCCGCACCAGCTACAGCCAGAACGTGCTCAAGCACTCGGTGCAGGTCGCGCACCTCACCGGCATCATGGCCGACGAACTCGGTCTCGACGCCGCGCTCGCCCGCCGCGCCGGGCTGATGCACGACGTGGGCAAGAGCATCGACCGCGAAATCGAAGGCACCCACGTCGAAATCGGCATCAACCTCGCCCGGCGCTTCGGTGAGCCCGCCGAGGTCATCGACGCCATCGCGCACCACCATGACCCCGAAAACGGCGAAACGCTGTACTCGGTGCTGGTGGCCGCCGCCGACGCCATCAGCGCGGCCCGGCCCGGCGCGCGGCGCGAGGCGCTCGAGTCCTACGTGCGCCGCCTCGAGCAGCTCGAGCAGATCGCGGTCGCCTTTCCCGGCGTGCAGCAGGCCTACGCCATTCAGGCCGGGCGCGAGGTGCGCGTCATCGTGCAGCCCGAGAAAGTCACCGACGCCCAGGCCACGCTGCTCGCCCGTGACATCGCGGGCCGGGTCGAGCAGGACATGGAATACCCCGGTCAGGTGCAGGTGACGGTGGTGCGCGAGAGCCGGGCGGTGGGGGTCGCCCGCTAAAGCAGGCCCCTCTCCACACGCTGTCCCCCTCCCCACCCGGAGGGGGCTTTTCGTGGGCCGTCGGGGGGGGGTTGCCCCCACCCGTTGCCCCTGCCGGCCCTTTTCCCTTGCCCCGCTCGGCGCTACCATGTTGAACGCTGCGTGAGCGCGGCCCCTGCAAGGAGGTGAGGAAAGCCGTGAATCAGGACCATCTGGACAGCGAACCCCCCAGTCACACGTCGCCCCACCCCCCCAAGGAGGCCCCATGCCCCACACCCATCTGAACGCGGGAGGCGGCCCGTGCTGACCTACTACCGCTCCATCGGCGGCAAACTGACCGTCACCGACCACTACATGGACGGCTGCTGGATCGACGCTGCCGCCCCCACCACTGAGGAACTTGCCCGCGTGAGCCGCGAAACGGGCCTGGAACTCGACTATCTCAAGTATCCGCTCGACCCCGACGAACGCTCGCGCTTCGAGCGCGAAGACGGGCAACTGCTGATCATCATGCAGACGAGCTACCGCCTCGCTGAAGACAGCGACATTCCCTACGACACGGTGCCGCTGGGGATTTTGCACACCGACCACTGCCTTGTCACGGTCTGCTCGCTCGAAGAAAACCCGGTCGTCAAGGACGTGGTGAGCGGGCTGGTGCGCCGGGTCAGCACGGTCAAGAAAAACCGCCTGACGTTGCAACTGTTTCTCCGCAACGCCCAGCGGTTTCTGATCGACGTGCGCCAGATCAACAAACGGGTGGACGCCATCGAAGACAAGATGGAAAACGCCACCCGCAACCGCGAACTGCTCGACCTGCTCAAGCTCGAAAAGAGTCTGGTGTACTTCATCACCGGCCTCAAGGCCAACGAGGCGATGATGGAACGGGTCAAGCGCGACCGCATCTTCGAGATGTACGAGGAAGACTCCGAGCTGCTCGACGACGTGCTGATCGAGAACTTGCAGGCCATCGAAATGGCGTCTATCGCCAGCAACATCTTGACCAGCATGGCCGGGGCCTTTGCCAGCGTCATCAACAACAACGTCAACCAGGTGGTCAAAGTGCTGACCGTGACGACCATTCTGGTGGCGATTCCGACCCTCGTGAGCGGCTTTTTCGGCATGAACGTGGAGGGCTTGCCCTTCAGCGACAGTCCCTACGGTTTCTGGCTGGTCATGACGGTGGCGATGGGCATCGCGTCGCTGCTCGCCTTTCTCTTTTACCGCTGGAAAGTGTTTTAGCCCGCTGCTGATACACTCGCGCCCAGGCCCTGGAGAAGAAACTCTGGCCCAGGAGGTCATATGAACATTGCTCAGGACAAGGTTGTAGAACTCGATTACCAGCTCACCGTGCGCGGCGAAGTCCTCGACCACAGCGAACCCGGCGAGCCGCTGACCTACCTGCACGGCCACGGTCTGATTATTCCGGGCCTGGAACGCGCCCTGGACGGCAAGCAGCCCGGCGACGACTTTGAAGTCATCGTGCCCCCCGAAGACGGCTACGGCGAGCGCAACGACGAAGCCATCGAGGAACTCGACCGCGCCGACTTCGACGACGACGTGGAAGAAGGCGAAACCTACTACATGCAGGCCGCCGACGGCACGCCCTACCCCTTTACCGTCGTGTCGGTTAATGGCGACAAGGTCCGCGCCGACTTCAACCCCCCGCTGGCCGGGGAAACGCTGCACTTCAAGGTCAAGGTGCTCGCCGTGCGCGACGCCACCGCGCAGGAGCTCGAGCAGGGCTACGCCGGCGAAGAAGGCGAAGACGGGCAGTAAGCCACGACACCCGAGGAAAGCCCGTTGCCGAGGAAGGTGACGGGTTTTTTCATTGCCTTACCGCTTGATGGGCCGCGTTCCCAACCCTTTCAGCACTGGCTTTTGCGTAACCGGCCCATGCCAGTCGAACCGCGCGACAAAGACGCCGCACCGAAAGGCTGAGGCAGCAACCTGGGGTGGGTAGATGGTGGATGGCCCGGCCTTCACCGCGCCCGCTATCCTCTCTCCATGCCAGCCCTGCGCCCCGATATCGACCCCGACGGCCTGCTCGAATACTCGGTGGTCTACACCGACCGCTCGCTCAACCACATGTCCCAGGTGTTCCAGGGGGTCATGCGCGACCTCTCGGCGGACCTGAAAGCGGTGTACCACGCCCACGCCGTCGCCATCATCCCAGGCTCCGGCACCTCGGCGATGGAAGCGGTGGTGGACCAGCTCGCCCAGGGGCAGCACTGCCTGGTCATCCGCAACGGCTGGTTCAGCTACCGCTGGTCGCAAATCGTGGAGATGAGCCACCTGCCGAAGTCGGTCACGGTGCTCAAGGCCCAGGCGCAAGAGGAAGGCAAGGCCCCGCAGTTTGCGCCTTTCCCCATCGAAGAAGCCACTGCCACCATCCGCCGCGAGCGCCCCGCGCTGGTGTTCGCGCCGCACGTGGAAACTTCGGCGGGCATCATCCTGCCCGAGGACTACATCAAGGCGCTGGCCGAGGCCACCCACGAGGTCGGCGGGCTGCTCGTCATCGACTGCATCGCCTCGGGCTGCGTGTGGCTGGATATGCACTCACTCGGCATCGACGTGCTGATTTCCGCGCCGCAAAAAGGCTGGAGCAGCACGCCCTGCGCCGGGCTGGTCATGTTGAGCGAGGCCGCCGCCGCCCGCGTGGAGGCCACCAACTCGGTGAGCTTCACCCTCGACCTGAAAAAGTGGCGCAGCATCATGAAAAGCTATGAGGACGGCGGCTTCGCCTATCACGCGACCCTGCCCACCGATGGGCTGCGGCAATTCCGCGACACCGTGCAGGAAGTAAAGGCGTTTGGCTTTCAGAAAGCGCAGGACGCCCAATGGGAACTCGGCCTGCGGGTGCGCGGCCTGCTCGCGGAAGCGGGCTTTCGCAGCGTGGCGGCTCCCGGCTTCGAGGCGCCCGGCGTGGTGGTCAGCTACACCGACCAGGACGACATCCAGAGCGGCAAGGCTTTCCGTGAGGCCGGGCTGCAAATCGCGTCCGGCGTGCCGCTTCAGGTGGACGAGCCCGCCGGCTTCAAGACCTTCCGCATCGGGCTGTTCGGCCTCGACAAGTTGCAGGACGTCTCCGGCGCGGCGGAGCGCTTCGGGGCCGCGCTGCGTCAGGTCTGCGCCGTGAGCCGTTGAGCGAGGACCGGGCACCCACCCTCGGCGACCTCGCCGACTGGCTGAGTGCCGCGCTGGGGGAGCGGCGTCCTGTACTCCGTCCTAGCAGCGGTCCCATTCATACCCTGGCGCTGGCCCTGGAACCTCATGATGTGCCGCCTGAACTGAGCGCCGACGCGCTGTTTCTCCACCGTTCACGCGGCGTCGGCGAGCGCTGGCCGGGCATCGGCATCGGCCTCCTGGCGGTCCACGACGGCTTCGACCGCCACCTGACCACCGGGCCAAATCTGAGGCTAGCCGCAAAGCTCGGTTGGCAGGACGTGCAGCTCGTCGAGTGGGAGCGGGCGAGCGGACTGCTGGCGACGCCGCCCGAAACGACCTGGGACGCCCTGCACGCCGCGCTGCGGGCCGAACTCGGCGGGGAGGACGCGGCCCTTGCTCCTGAGTCGGCTGCGCGGCCCCGCGTGGCGCTGATGAACGCCATGCGGCCCGAGCTGTTGCAGCGGGCAGCGGCGCAGGGCGTCAGCGTCTACCTCACCGGGCAACTGCGGCCCTCGGCGGTGAAGGCGGCACAGGCGCTCGGCCTCGGCGTCGTGGCGCTCGGTCATCGCCGCAGTGAGTTGTGGGGCCTGCGGCAACTGGCGCGTGAGCTGGAAGCTGCTTTTCCGGGGGTGCGAACCCAGGTGCTCGGCCAGCGCTGAGGCCGCGTCAGGACCCGGTGAGGCGGCGCGCGCTACCCTGCCTCCCCTATGCCGCCCACCCTGTTTTTGCTCGTCGGTCTGCCGGGCGCCGGAAAAACGACCCTCGCCCGCCAACTTGAGCGCGAGCACGCCGCTCTGCGGCTCACCCCCGACGACTGGATGAAACCGCTGTTCGGCGCGGGGGACATGGATGGCAAACGCGCGGTCCTCGAACACGACCTGCTCTGGAGCGTGGCCGAGCGCGTGCTGAGCCTGGGCGTCAACGTCGTTCTCGATTACGGCCTGTGGTCCCCGGACGAGCGCGAACTGTACCGGAACCGCGCTCATGCTCTGGGCGCCCGTGCCGAGCTGCACGTCCTCGACCTGCCCGTCGAGCAGCTCTGGCAGCGGCTCGAAGCCCGCAACGCACTGGCACCGCACCACCCGCAGACCTTCGTGGTGTCGCGTGAGGAACTGCTCGAATGGAACGGCTGGTTTCAGCGTCCCTCAGCCGCCGAGCTTGCCCGTTTCGACCACGCGGAGGTGCGGCACACGGCAGAGGAATACGCGCTCTGAAAGGCAGTTAGGTCAATCCCAGGACCGCGCATCTATCGCGTCTGCCACGTCGTCGGCCATCTTCAGTGTCCGCACGATGACCGGCACCGCCAGCGCCAGCATATTTTTCTCGATACCGCGCGCCCGCTGCGCTTCCCGCACGTCCTGCACGGTCTGCGCGACCACCGGAATAAAGCGCAGGGTGAGCGACACGGCGAGGCTCACCCGCGCCGGATTGACCCCCAGCCGGGCCAGCGGCAGGGCGGCCCGTTCCAGTCCGGCCAGCAGCGCCGAAGTGCGCGTGGTGAGCGTGACCAGCGAGGCGAGCAGAATCATCACCCCGAAGCGCAGGGCGGTGACGACAGCGGTTTCCCAGTTCGTCAGCAGCCCCTGCACGACCAGAAAAAACAGCAGCAGCCCCAGCGCAGGCCGCAGTTGCGCCCAGGTGGTGCGCCACCCCAGACGCGCGACGGCGTAGAGCGCCAGCGTCAGCCCCAGCAGCGCCAGCAGGGGACGCCAGTCATGCAGCATAAACACCAGCACGCCGCACAGCAGCAGCCCCAGCAGCTTGACGCCCGGCGCGGCGCGGTGCAGCGGCGAGTCGCGGGGGACATAAAGACCCAGCGTCATGCGGCTTCCGGTGAGCGGTTCAGGGCCACGTCATCCGCTCCCGGTAGACCCGCAGCGCCTCGGCGGGCGGCGCGTCGGCGATGAGTTCTCCGGCCTCGAACACCAGCACCCGCTCGAAGTCGCGCAGCAAGTCCAGGTCGTGCGTCACCACAATCGCCGTCTGCGGCAACTCGCGGATGGCCGCCGCCACCCGGTTGCGGTTGCGCAGGTCGAGCAAGGTGGTCGGCTCGTCGAACACGACGTACTCGGGCCGCATCACCAGCACGCCCGAAATGGCGAGCAGTTGCTTTTGCCCCCCGCTGAGCAGGTGCGAGGGGTGCTGACGGTATTCCCCCAGGTCGTAGCGTTCCAGCACCTCACCGATGCGGGCTTCCACCTCGGCAGGCGGCAATTTCAGGTTTTTCAGCCCGAAGGCGAGGTCTTCTTCGACCACCGGAAACACGATTTGATGGTCGGGGTTCTGAAAGACGAAGCCGACCTTGCGGCGCACACCTTTAGGGTCTTGCCGGGTGTCGAGCCCATCCACCAGCACCTGCCCGGCGGCAGGCAGCAGCAGCGCATTGAGCAGCCGCGCAAAGGTGCTTTTGCCGCTGCCGTTGCTGCCCACCACGCCTATTCGCCGCTCGCGTAGGGTCAGACTGAGGGGCCGCAGCACGGGCCGCTCGTCGTAGTGGTGCGAAACATGGCGAAGTTCGATCATGCGGGTCCGCTCACCGCGCCGGCTGCACCGCCGGACGCACCCGGATGATGGGATAGCTGCGCTTGACCGTCACCGCCACCAGCGCGGCCAGCACCGACTTGAGCAGGTCACCCGGCAAAAAGGGACCGGCGGCGATGGTGGCTTTGAGGTAACTCATGGGTGCGGAGTAGCTCAGCCAGGCGTTGCCGATGCCGTACATGATGACCACGCTGCTCACGAAGATGATGGCGAAGGCGAGGGCGAAGTTGAGCCGCGCCCAGTTCCGCTCGACGAGCAGGCCAATCACGAAGGCGGCGATGGGCCACGAAATCAGAAAGCCCGCTGTCGGCCCGGCGAACGCGCTGATGCCCCCGCGCCCGCCGACCAGCAGCGGCAGCCCGGCGGCGACCAGCACCAGAAACAGCACCATGCTCAGTGCCCCGCGCCGCGCCCCCAGCACCGCGCCTGCCAGCATCGGCCCCAGTGCCTGCGCCGAAATCGGCACCCCGGTGGCGAGCGTGATGGGCGGAACC